>JBEGOE010000112.1:0-7267 GCA_041182165.1 Actinomycetota bacterium | reverse complement strand
CGACGTGCCGACCTCGTTCGCCCCAACACCGCCCCCTCCGCCCGGTTCCGGGCCGGGTCCAGCAGCCGTCTGACCCGGGCGCCGCTCAGGGCGCGGCAGTGCAGCGGCCTTGCCGAGCTGGCACGAAATCACTGGTCTTGTAATTCATGTGTTCTGCATCTAGGGTGGCGTCCCCATGGAGAACCTGACCGACCCCGCCATCCTCTTCTTCTTCCTCGGGGCGTTCATCGGTCTCGTCCGATCGAACCTCCAGATCCCCGAGCAGGTGGCGAAGTTCCTGTCGCTGTACCTCCTGATGGCGCTCGGCTTCAAGGGTGGCCAGGCGCTCGGCGATGCGGGCCTCAGCGGCGACGCGGTGAAGGTGATCGGTGCGGCGCTGCTGCTCGCCGTGCTGACGCCGCTGCTCGGGTTCGTCGTGCTGCGCAAGCGGGTCAACCCGTTCGACGCCGCTGCCATCGCTGCCACCTACGGCTCGGTCAGCGCCGTCACTTTCGCCACCGCCTCGAACTTCGTGACCGACCGTGGCGATGAGGTGGGTGGCTATCTCACCGTGGCGCTCGTGGTGATGGAGTCACCGGCGATCATCATGGCGGTGCTCCTCGCCACGTGGGTGCGCACTCGCCCGCAGCAGTTCCTCGAGAGCGAGCCGGTCGGGTCGACGGTCGGCGCCACCATCGCCGTGCGCGACTCGCGGACGATAGTGCCCGAGGCCGACCATGCGGCCGGTCAGTTGACGGCCGACGAGGGCGGCCACGGCGGCACCGAGCCGCTCTCCGTGAAGGAGGTCCTCCGCGAGGCGTTCACCGACGGGGCGCACCTGCTCCTCATCGGCTCGATGGTGATCGGCGTCATCAGCGGCGACGACGGCGGGAGGATGATGAAGCCGTTCGTCGGCGATCTGTTCAAGGGCTTGCTCGCGTTCTTCCTCCTCGAGATGGGGCTGCTCGTAGCGCGACAGTTGCGCGAGGTGCGCGACGTCGGTCCGTTCCTCGCCGGCTTCGGCGTGGTCATCCCGTTCGTGAACGCCGGCATCGCGATGCTGCTCGGCACCCTGATCGACCTCTCGGTCGGCGACCTCACCCTGCTCGCGGTGCTGGCAGCCAGCGGCAGCTACATCGTCGTGCCGGCCGTGGTGCGCTATGCGATCCCCGAGGCCCGGCCGAGCCGGTACTTCACGCTGGCGCTCGGCATCACGTTCCCGCTGAACGTCACGATCGGCATCCCCGTCTACCACGCCGTCGCCGAGGCCCTGGTGGGCTGACGCCCCTGCCGTCAGCGCTCGTAGGCGGCGCGGGCGCGGAGGGCGACGTACACGAGCCCCACCAGCACCGGCACCTCGATGAGCGGACCCACCACGCCGGCCAGCGCCTGGCCCGACGACACGCCGAACACGCCGATGGCGACGGCGATCGCGAGCTCGAAGTTGTTGCCGGCCGCCGTGAACGCGATCGACGTGTTGCGCTCGTACGGCAGGTGCAGGCGGCGGCCGAGCCAGAAGCTGCCGAACCACATGATCGCGAAGTAGACGAGCAGCGGCAGCGCGATGCGGGCGACGTCGAGTGGCTGGTTGGTGATGCGGTCGCCCTGCAGCGCGAACAGGATGACGATGGTGAACAGCAGCCCGTAGAGCGCGACCGGTCCGATGCGCGGCAGGAAGCGCTGCTCGTACCACTCGGTGCCCTTGGCCCGCTCGCCGAACGTGCGGGTGAGGAACCCGGCGAGCAACGGGATGCCGAGGAAGATGAGCACGGACTTGGCGATCTGCCACACCGTGACGTCGATGCCATCGCTGTCGAGGCCGAGCCAGCCCGGCAGCACCTCGAGGTAGAACCAGCCGAGCACCGAGTAGGCAACGATCTGGAACAGCGAGTTGACCGCCACCAGCACCGCTGCGAGCTCGCTGTCGCCGCAGGCGAGATCGTTCCAGATGAGGACCATCGCGATGCAGCGGGCGAGGCCCACGATGATGAGGCCGGTGCGGTACTCGGGCAGGTCGGGCAGCATCAGCCAGGCGAGGGCGAACATCAGCGCCGGGCCGACGAGCCAATTCAGCACCAGCGACAGCACGAGCGATCGGCGGTCGGCGACCACGTGGCCCATCGAGCGGTACTTCACCTTGGCGAGCACCGGGTACATCATTGCCAGCAGGCCGATCGCGATCGGCAGCGACACGGTGGCGATCTCGATGCGGCCGAGCGTGTCGTCGAGGCCAGGCCACAGCCTGCCGAGGGCGAGCCCGAGCAGCATCGCTGCGCCGATCCACACCGGGAGCAGCCGGTCGAGGGTCGACAGCCGTGGTGTCGCGTGCGGGGCGTGGGTGGTCGACATCGAGCGCGAGCCTAGGCAGGCACCGGTGGCAGCCGGAGCGAGAGCAACCAGGTGACCGCCACGAACGCTGCCGAGCCCCAGAGCGCTGCGTCGAGGCCGCCCCACAGGTACAGCACGCCCGAGAGCAGCGTGCCCACCAGCCTTCCGGCGGCATTGGCCGAGTAGTAGAAGCCCACGTCGAGTGCCACCGTGTCATCGTCGGAGTAGGCGAGGATCAGGAACGAGTGCAGCGACGAGTTCAGCGCGAACACCACGCCGAACACCACCAGCCCGCCGACCACAGCGAGCGTGACCGCGACATCGAGCGCCACGAGGACAGCGATGGTGGCCGCGACGACGCCGAGGACGAACGACCAGCGCCGAGCGGCGTGGATCTCGTCGAACGCGACGCCACCGCGACGGCGGAGCAGGCGGGGCGCGAACGACTGCACGATGCCGTAGCCGATGACCCACAGCGCGAGGAACCCGCCGATGCCCTGGTACGACCAGTGGAGCTGCTCGTCGAGGAACACCGGCAGTGCCACGACGAACCAGATGTCGCGCGAGCCGAACAGGAAGAAGCGGGCGGCCGACAACCGGTTGACGGCGACCGACTTCGACAGGATCGAGCGCAGCGGTGCCTTCTTCTTCGAGCGGCCGATCTCCTCGTCGAGGAGCACCAGCAGCAGCACGACCGTGATCGCAAGCATGCCGGCCATGACCCACAGCGAGGTGTCGTAGCCGACCCAGGCGAGCAGGGCGGCGCCGATGAAGAACCCCACGCCCTTCAGCGCGTTCTTCGAGCCGGTGAGGACTGCCACCATGCGGAACAGCGCCCCGTCGCCGGTGCCGGCGATCGACTTCACGGCACTCTTCGAGCTCATCTTCGTGAGGTCCTTGGCGACGCCGGACAACGCCTGTGCCGCCATCACGAACACCACCGACACCCACTCCTGCCAGCGCGGCTGCTGGAAGGTGAGCGCCACCAGCGCGACGATCTGCAGGCCGAGACCTGCCACGAGGGTGCGGTTCAAGCCAGTACGCGAACCCACCCAGCCGCCGAGCAGGTTGGTGACGATGCCCATCAGCTCGTAGGCGAGGAAGAGGAACGCGATCGACACCGGCGAGTAGCCGAGGTCGTGGAAGTGCAGCAGCACCAACATGCGCAGTGCGCCGTCGGTGAGCGTGAAGGCCCAGTACCCCGCCGTGACGAGGGCGTAGTTGCGCATCTTCATCGGACGGACGCGGCCACCTTGGCGGCGAGGTCGACCATTCGGAACGCGTAGCCGTACTCGTTGTCGTACCAGACCAGCACCTTCAGGAGGCTGCCGTCGATGACCATCGTGGATGGGCCGTCGACGATGCCCGAGCGCGTGTCGTTGGTGTAGTCGCACGAGACGAGTGGCCGGTCCTCGAAGCCGAGGATGCCCTCGAGCTCGCCGTGCGCTGCGGTGCGCAGCAGGTCGTTCACCTCGGCGACGGTGACGTCGCGGGCCATCGTGAAGGTGGCGTCGGTGAGTGATGCGTTCAGCAGCGGCACGCGCACCGCCATGCCGTTCAGCTTCCCCTGCAGCTCGGGGTAGATCATGGTGATCGCCGTCGCCGAACCGGTGGTGGTGGGGATCAGCGAGCTCAGCGCCGACCGTGCGCGGCGGAGGTCGCGGTGCGGCGCGTCGACGACGACCTGGGTGTTGGTGACGTCGTGCATGGTGGTGAGCGCGCCGCGCTCGATGCCGATGGCACCGTGGAGCACCTTGACCACCGGTGCGAGCGAGTTCGTGGTGCACGACGCGGCCGTGACGATGCGGTGGATCGCCGGGTCGTACAGGTGGTCGTTGCAGCCCATCACGACGTTCAGGACACCCGGGCTCTTCACCGGCGCTGCCACCACCACGCGCTGCACGCCGCGCTGGAAGTAGGGCTCGAGGACCTCGGCGGTCTTGAAGGCGCCGGTGCACTCGAGCACGAGGTCGACGCCGTGCTCGTCCCAGGGCACGTCGCCGGGGGTGGTGTGGTCGGAGAACGAGACGCGTCGGCCATCGACGACGAGGCCTTCGCCATCGGTCGACACCGTGCCCGCATAGCGGCCGTGCACGGAGTCGAACTCGAGCAGGTGCGCTGCCACGGCGGGGCCGCCCAGGTGTTCGTTGACGTGGACGAGCTCGAGCTCGGGATGGCGGTGCAGGGCGCGCACGGCCAGCCGTCCCATGCGGCCGAAGCCGTTGATGCCGATACGACTGGTCATGTGGGGAATGCCTCCGGTGGGTGGACGACTGCGGCGATGCGTGTGTCGAGGTCGGCGACGACGGCGTCGAATGCCGCCGCCGTGCCGGTGTCGACGGGGTCGGGGATCGACCAGTGCCACCACGTCGGCTGGGGATCGAGCTCCTCGTGTGCTCGATCGCACACGGTGATCACCTGGGCGCCGCGACGCAGAGGGCCGACGAGCCGTGGTTCGGCACCGGCCAGGTCGAGCCCGGCGCGCTGCGCGGCGTCGATGGCGCCGGGGTGGACGTGCGGGGCCGGATGCGTGCCGGCCGATTCGGCGACCGCCCCCGTGCGGGCGGTCCACAGTGCGGCGGCGAGCTGGGATCGAGCCGAGTTGTGGGTGCAGAGGACCACGACCCGTGCTGGCAGCCGGGCGCCCGCCGGCCCGAGGCCGGTGGTGGCGCTCGGCACGAGGCGCACGTACTTCCTGCGACCGTCACCGGCCGAGGCCGACCGGGTGACGAGGCCTGCCGCCTCGAGCACGTCGAGGTGGTGCGCCAACAGGTTCGACGACAGCGCGTGGCGTTCGCCGAGTTCCCTGGGCGAGCGGTCGCTCAGGGCGAGATCGTCGACGATCGCCAACCGCGCCGTGTCGCCCAGCGCGGCGTGCATCGCCGCGCGAGTGGCGAGCGCGGGGTCGATGCCGGTTCGGGGCACGACCCGACCTTACCGATCGGTGTCAATTGACTCAATGATCATTGAGTGAACTTCAGATGAAGCGCCGGCCGGGTGGGTGACCTGCCCGGTGGGGGTGACCTGAAGAGGTGAGCGCGTGTTTGGGGCAGGTGCTGCGCGGGCACGGGATCGGTGTCGGCCCATGTGCGCAGAAGCCCAGGGTCGCGGCCGATCGAGTAGTGGACGGAGGACCCCGGATGGCACCAACCCGACGCGGCTTGCGCGTCGTTCGAACCGAACTGGGGCCGGACCCTGGCGGTGCGCTGCGGCTCGCCGTCTTCGCTCCTCCCTGGATCTCGGTCCCCCCGTCCGCCTATGGCGGGACCGAGACCGTGCTGGACACGCTCTGCCGGGGTCTGCGTGCGCTGGGCCTCGAGGTGCTGCTGGTGACCACGGGTGACAGCGAGTGCCCGGTCGAGCGGGTGGCGCTCCACCCCATGGCGCTCGGCACGGAGGATGCCACCGTTGCAGCCGAGATCGCTCACGCCGCGTTCGGGTACGAGGCGGCCGAGGCGTGGGGGGCCGACATCGTCCACGATCACACCCTCTCGGGTCCGGCGCTGGGTGCGGTGAGTTCGCGCATCCCGGTGGTCACGACGAACCACGGGCCATTCAGCGGTGCCCTGGCGGGGGTGTACCGCAGGATCTCGTGGGAGGTGCCGGTGGTTGCGATCTCGCGATCGCAGGCCATGACGGCCGCCGACTGTCGCGTCGCCGCGGTCATCCATCACGGCGTCGACCTCACCGTGTACCCGGAGAAGCCGACGGCGGGGGGATACATGGTGTTCATGGGGCGGATGTGCGCCGACAAGGGCGTGCACGTCGCCATCGAGGTGGCCCGTGCCGCCGATGCACCGCTGATCATCGCGGCGAAGATGCGCGAGCGTGCCGAACGCGAGTATTTCGAGGCGTTCGTCCGTCCGGCCCTCGGCAACGGCATCCACTACGTGGGTGAGCTCGGCCGTGCCGAGCAGATCGATCTGCTGTCGGGCGCGTCGTGCCTGCTGAACCCGATCCAGTGGGACGAGCCGTTCGGTATGGTCGCGATCGAGGCCCTGGCCGCTGGCGTGCCGGTGGTGACCACCCCGCGCGGGGCGATGCCGGAGATCGTCGAGGACGGGGTGAGCGGCTTCATCCGCAACACCGTCGACGAGCTCGCCGTGGCGGCGTTGCAGGCCGCCGTGCTCGATCCGGCTGCATGCCGACAGCGGGTGGCGGAGTCGTTCTCGATGTCGGTGATGGCGACCAACCACGCCCGGTTCTACCGCCATGTGCACCACACGTTCCACGGGCACGGTGTCGGCTGCTCATGACCGAGCCGCACGCGTCGTACGCACTGGAGGCCGCGTCACCGGACGATCAGGACACCGTGGTCCTGTCGGCCGGGACCACCTTCGTCATCGTGGGGACGGACGGCTCGATCCGGCCGTCGGGGGCCCAGGGCTTCTACGCCGAGGACACGCGCCTGATCTCGGCCCTCGTGATCGCCATCGACGGCCACCCGCTCCGCGTCATCGACCGACGGACCACGGACTCGACGATGTCGGTGACGGGCACGATCGGCGACCCGACCCGTCCGGAGCTGCTGGTCGACCAGCGGTGGACGCTGTCGGACGTGCTCGAGATCGCGCTGTCGCTCGAGAACCTCACCTCGTCGATTCGTGATGTCGCGGTCGACCTGACGGTGGCCGGCGACTTCGCCGACCTGTTCGAGGTGAAGCGAGGTGTCCGCCCGCGCGGTGGCCTCCTGTCGTTCGGTGCCGTCGACGACGACCTCGTACTCCGGTATCAGAACCGAGGTTTCCGGCGCAGCGTGAAGGTGCACGTCGATCGGCCCGACGAGGTGCTGCGCGACGGCATCCACGTGGGCGAGCGGCTGGCCGCTCATGGCTCGGGGACGGTGACGATCGTGGTCACCCCGCAACGTGTACCGCACCCGCACCGCATCGCGCACGAGGACGAGCGCCGGGCGTGGGCGTGTCGGCCCTGCCCGGCGCCGGCATCGATCCCCGAGCAC
>JBEGOE010000111.1:0-12470 GCA_041182165.1 Actinomycetota bacterium | reverse complement strand
CGCCACGTCGCCAGCGAACTGCCTTGGGCCTTCGTGCGCCACGAGCGACGGGTCGGGCTCGCCGCCGCGCATCAGGCCCACGCGGGCGTCGAGGCCCTCGCGTTCGCGGACGTCGGCGTCGCTGCGCTCGTACACCGTGCGCACGCCGGGCAGCGCGATCAGTGCATCTGCAAAGACATCGCGCCAGGCGTCGGCGCCGGCGGTGGTGAGCTGGCAGACCACCGTGTCGCCGTAGCGGTCGGCGGTGAGGCCCGGCACACCGTCACCCTCGCTGAAGACCAGGCGCGCCGAGTCGGTGCCCGAGGCCAGGAGCGCGGTGCGTCGGGCGGCGGCTCGCGTGATCCGGCCGGCCACGAACGCGTCGTCGACGACCTCGTCGGCGAAGGTCCACATGCGCACGCGGATCTGGGACACCGGGCTGAACGCACCGAGGCCCAGCAGTTCGCCATCGGACGACTGCACCCGCACGGTCGCGCCGGGGGCCGGATCGCCCGCCACGTGGGCGACGGCACCGCTGAAGACCCAGGGGTGGCGGCGTTGCAGCGAACGCTGCTTGCCCGGCCTCAGGTGGACGACGGGCAGGGAGTGAGGGGCGCTGGGCACCCGGTCACTGTACGGCTGGGGCTCAGCGCAGCGACAGGTCCTCGACGGACCCGTTGGTGACCAGCCAGCCCTCGCGCTGCATCTTCTCCTCGACGAGCACGGCCACCTGCTCGGCCAGCGCGCGCTGCATCTCGATGCTCCGCTCGAGGGCGCTGGCGAGTGCCTCGAAGCGTTGCTCGATCGCCGTCAGGCGGGGCTCGTCGATGACGGGCGGGGGCAGCATGCCGGTGGCCGGGACGCTGTGCCGCGCTGCCTCGAGGCTCTCTTGGCGAACGCGCTCGATGAGGCCGATGAGGGTCGACTGAGTGCGGTCGACGTCGTGGCGGCTCTCGGCCTTCACGGCGTCGACGTTGTTCTGGGCGATGGTGGCGTAGGCGGCCATCGCCGTGTACTGCGCCATCATCTGCACCTCGAGCTTGGCGACCCGCTCGCGCAGGTCGTGCCCGATGGCGCGGAGTTCCTGGGTGTCCTCGGTCGGGAGGAAGCCTGTGTCGTTGGCGGTGTCGTCCACGTCGCTGACTGTCCGGACGAGACCGCACCTGTCAGGACGGTCGGCCATGGCGCTGCCTTCATGATCTCTTGATCCGAATAGTGCTCAAGTCGCGGAGAGTGGAAGCCGAAACACTTTCCGCGTCTGGGCGGCTGTTTCGCTCGTGCAGGCGTTTCGAACCCGCACGGAAGGACCTGAACATGGACACTCACATCGAAGAGGTGGCCCCGGCCGCCAAGAAGGACAAGGGTTTCACCCTCGTCGAGCTCCTCATCGTCATCGTCATCCTCGGCATCCTGTCGACGGTCACGGTGTTCGCGGTGCGTGGCATCACCGACCGCGGCCAGACCACAGCCTGCACGGCCGAGGTCAAGACGGCACAGACAGCCGTGGAGTCGTTCTTCGCCACCTACGGTGGCACGGAGATCCCGACTGCGGCGTACGCCACCTTCGGCGCTACGCCCAACGTGGTTCCTGCGGGCACCGCCCTCGCAGTGCCGGCAGGTCACACGCCGACGTACACCCAGGGCGCAACCCCGGCCACCACGCTGGTGAACGCCGGCTACCTCAAGTCGGTGCCGACGCTGATGTTCGTCGAGAAGAACGGCACGATCCGCAACCTCGCCCCCGCCTGCGGGACGCTGGGCGCCATCCGCACCTGATCCCACCGACAACCTGTGAGAAGGCCGGGGCACCCGCCCCGGCCTTCTTCGCGTGGTGGCAAGCGCGGAACGCGGTGTGTGCCGTGCGAAAGCGCTTGCTGGGTCGACAGCCCCGGGACGGAGCCGTCGGCGGGTCCTAGCGCACGAGCTCCATGCGCAGGCCGGTGCTGTCCCAGTTCGGGTCCATCGGGAGCCGGTTCACGGCTCGACCTGATGCCCGGCGGGCGGTCCACAGCAGCGCCGCGGCCTGGATGACGTGCAGCTGTGCGGCGCCCGCAGGGGGCGACGCGTTGATGACGTCTTCGACGCCGGGGAGCTTGTTGCGCAGCAGGTCCAGGCGCTCGAGAACGCCGTCGTGCTGGTAGGGCGAGCTGGCCACCGGGCGGTCCCCGTTGATCATGTACATGCTCAGCTCGGGATGGGCGGCGAACCAGTTCCGTTGGTGGAACGGCTCGAACTGCTGCTCGGCTTCCTTGAGCCAGCGGAACCGGCGCAGGTCGTCCTTGGTGAGCCACGGCTCGAGTTGGAGCGCTGCGGCACGGTTTGGCGCACGCAGGGCCTGCCTCGAGGGCACCGGACGGATCGCGACCAGGCGCGGCCAACCGATCATGTCGCGGGCCTCGGCATCGCAGGGGCGATAGGGCTCGGTCGGCTCGTCGTAGAAGCCGACCGGGGCGAAGATCGCCGCTGCGTCGAACTTCGGCTTGTAGTCGAGCACCTCCATGAGCGTCGGCAGCACCAACGCCTCCTCGACGATCACGGTCACCGCAGCGAGCCGCCCCGGCAGCACGAGCCAGCCACCGGGGCATGGCACGACGCCCGCGAGCATCTTGTACGGGATGCCCTTGATCGCAGACATGGGATCAGCGGTTGGCGAGCGGCTGTGGGCCGCCCACGAACTGGCCGGAGCCCGTCGAGGCGGACTGGCCGGCGGCCAGGGTGGCCTGGGCCTGCATCTGCGACTTGGCGGTCGCCGCGAGCGTCATGATCTCCTTGGGGTAGGCGCTGATCTCGGCGGCGGTGTCGAAGCTGATCATGCCGCTCGCGACGAGGCGGGCGAGGTCCATCTCGATGGTCTGCATGCCGTCCTGCTGGCTCGAGATCATCACGTTGCGGAGCTGACGGGTCTTGCCCTCGCGGAGGAGGTTGCGGACCGCGTCGTTGCACAAGAGGACCTCGTACGCGGCTACGCGACCGCCGCCCTCGGCGGGCAGGAGGCGCTGGCTGACGACGCCCTGGAGCGCGCCGGCGAGTTGGATCTGGATCTGGTCCCGCTTCTCCGCGGGGAAGACGTCGACGATGCGGTCGAGTGCCTGTGCCGCATCGTTGGTGTGCAGGGTGGCGAACACCAGGTGGCCGGTCTCGGCCAGCGACAGGGTGATCGAGATCGAGTCGAGGTCGCGCATCTCACCGAGGAGCACGACGTCCGGGTCCTCGCGGAGCGCGCTGCGGAGGCCGTCGGTGAAGCTGTTCACGTCGGTGCCCACCTCGCGCTGGTTCACCATCGCCATCTTGTGGCGGTGCAGGTACTCGATCGGGTCCTCGATCGTCAGGATGTGGCAGGGCTTGGTCTCGTTGATCCGGTCGACCATCGCGGCGAGCGTGGTGCTCTTGCCGGAGCCGGTCGGGCCCACCACGAGCACGAGGCCGTAGGGCCGGTTCAGCAGGTCGGTGCACGCCTGCGGGGTGCCCAGTTCCTCGAGCGCGCGCACTCGGGACGGCACGACGCGCAGGGCGAGGGCGTACGAGCCTCGCTGGTTGAACGCGTTGGCGCGGAAGCGACCGAGCTCGGGCACGCCGAACGAGAAGTCCACCTGCTTCTCCGACTCGAGCTCGGCCCGGTGGTGGTCGGCGAGCAGGGACAGGACCATGCGCTCGGTGTCGTGGGGCTCGAGCAACCGCACGCCCTCGAAGGGGACGAGCACGCCGTCGCGTCGCACCGTGGCCGGACGGCCCGACGTGATGTGGAGGTCGCTGGCGCCCGCCGCGACGGTGGCCTTGAGGTAGCTGAGGAGCGTGGGGTCTGGATTGGACATGGGGCTAACCTCGCTGGCGTTCGACGCTCCGGGAGCGCTGGTGTGGTGAAGGGCGAATTGTCTGTGTGGATCGTCGTGGTGCTGGCGGGTCTGTACGGCCTGTTGATCGGTTCGTTCCTCACGGTGGTCACCGACCGCGTGCCCCAGGGGCGCTCGATCGTGGCACCCCGTTCCAGGTGTGGCGCCTGTGGTGCCACACTCGGTCCGATCGACCTCGTTCCCGTCGTGAGCTGGGCGGTCCTGCGAGGCAGGTGCCGCCGTTGTCGAACGAATATCGGCAAGGAAGCGGTGCTCCTTGAGGTGGGAACAGCGGGATTGTTCATCGCGATGGCCCTGCACTTCGACGGCGTGTGGGCGACGATCGCGTTCTGCATCCTCTCGGCCGGGCTGCTCGCCCTCAGCATCATCGACCTGCGCACCAAGCGGTTGCCGCGCGAGATCACGTACGCGACCTTCGCCCTCGGTGCGCCCTTCCTGGTGATCGCAGCGCTGGCGCAGGACGAGCCGAGGCGCATCGCCACCATGGCGGGCGGGGCGGTGCTCGCACTGGCCTTCATGTGGATCGTCTACGCCGTCAGCCGCGGCGGGATGGGCGACGGCGACGTGCGCCTCTCGCCGCTGCTCGGCGCATACCTCGGCTGGCTCGGCCTGCCGTACGTGGCAGTCGGCCTGTTCCTGGGGTTCCTGTTCGGTGCCGTCGTGGGTGTCGTCGGCATGTCGGTCGGCAAGGCCGGCCGCAAGACCGCCATCCCGTTCGGCCCGTTCCTCGCGCTCGGCACGATCGTCACGGTGTTCGTCGGCCGTCCGATCATCGACGCCCTGTGGGGCTGAACCGAGTGACGTGCCGAACTACGTGCCGAACTACGTGCCGAACTACTTGGTCGTGCCGAGCACGCCGTACATCGCCGACACGAGTGCCATGGCGACAAAGCCCACGATTGCTCCGACGAAGATGATCATCAGCGGTTCGAACATCGCGGTGAACTTCTGGATGCGTCCGCTGAGCTCACGGTCGAAGTAGACGCTGGCCACCTCGAGCTGCTGGTCGAGCGTTCCGGTCTCCTCGCCGACCTTGAACATCTGCCGGGCCGCGCCGGGGAACAGGCCGCTGGCGTTGAGGGGTTTGGCGAAGCCACCGCCCTCGAGCATCACCTCTTGCGCTGCCTCGAGCTTCTTCGCGTAGACGGTGTTGTCGAGCGCGTCGACCGTGGTGCGCAACGCCGCCGGCAGCGGGACGCCCGCCTTCACCATCGCGCCGAGGATGCGGCAGAACCGCTCGAGCACCGAGTACTCGATGATCCCCTTCACCACCGGAATCTTCAGCAGGATGCGATCCTTGTAGGGCTTGCCGCTCGGGCGCTTGAACAGCCAGTACATGACGCTGCCGACGATGGCGGAGACGGCGATCGGGATGTACACCAGGGTCGAGAACAGTGTGGCGACGCCGAGCAGCATCCGTGTGGGGAGCGGTAGGTCGGCGCCCAGCTCCTCGAAGAGCGGCTTGAACTTCGGGAGCACGTACCCGGCCAGGATGGCGACGGTCATCACCGCCAAGACCATGACCACCATCGGGTACGACATCGCCGAGACGACCTTCGACCGTGCCTCGATCTCTCGCTCGAGATACCCGGCGAGGCTCTCGAGCGCCTCGTCGAGCTTGCCGGTCAGTTCCGACGACTGCAGGATGCCCATGTAGTACTTCGGGAAGGCCTCCGGGTGCTTGGCCGCAGCATCGCTGAGGGTGCCGCCGTTGCGGAGGTCCTCCAACATCGAGGTGACGCAGCGGCGGAGCGCGGGATCGGTCGTCTCGTCGCCGATGATCTCGAGCGCCTCGGTGATCGAGATGCCGGCCTTCACGAAGACGGCGAGCTGACGCGTGAAGTGCATCAACTCCTTCTTCTTGACCTTGCTCTGCGACAGCTCGAACTGCAGCGCACCACGCTTCTCGTCGAGCTTGACGGGGTAGAGGTTCCTGTCGAGGAGCGCGACGCGAGCGTCGCCGATCGTGTCGGCCTTCTGCACGCCGTTGATGGTGGCGCCCGCCGTGTCGATCGCTGCGTAGGTGAACTTGGGCATGGTGGGTCCTCGTGTCGACGATCAGTGGGCGAACAGGGTCTTGATGACTTCGGGGACGGTCGTGACGTCGTTCTCGACGAGTGCCATCGCCTCGCGGAGCATCGTTCGCATGCCCTGCGCAACGGCGAGACGTCGAAGCTCCTCGGTGGTCGCCCAGCCGACGATCAGTCGGCGAAGCTCGGGGGTGATGCGGAGCAGCTCGTACACGCCGATGCGGTCGCGGTAGCCGGTGCCGGCGCAGTAGTTGCAGCCTGCACCCCGCACGAACTCGCTCTTGTCGCTGCCGCCGCTGTGCTGCTTGAACAGCGCGAGCTCCTCGGCGCCGGGCGTGTACGTCTCGCGGCACGCGTCGCAGATGCGGCGCAGGAGTCGTTGGCCGATGACCCCGACGACGGACGAAGCGATCAGGAAGGCCTCGATGCCCATGTCGAGGAAGCGGTGGAGGGCGGCCACGCTGTCGGTGCCGTGCAACGACGACAGCACGAAGTGGCCGGTGAGGGCCGACTGGATGGCGATGCGCGCCGTGTCGGCATCACGGATCTCGCCCACCAGAATCACGTCGGGGTCCTGACGGAGGATGGCCTTGAGGCCCGTGGCGAAGGTGAGCCCGGCCTGCGTGTTCGTCTGGATCTGGTTGATCCCGGGGAAGACGTACTCGACCGGGTCCTCGACGGTCGTGATGTTCTTCCCGCCCGAGTTGATCTCGAGCAGCGACGCGTAGAGCGTGGTGGTCTTGCCGGCGCCGGTCGGCCCGGCGCAGATGACCATGCCGAACGGCGAGTGGATCATCTTCGAGTAGTGGAGGTAGGTCTCGCGCGGGAAGCCCAACTGATCGAGGCCGATCATCGACCGGCCCTTGTCGAGGATTCGCATGACGATCTTCTCGCCGAAGACCGTGGCGACCGAACCGACGCGCACGTCGACGTCCTTGCCGTCGATGTTCATCGAGAACTGGCCGTCCTGGGGACGCCGCTTCTCGACGATGTTCATGCCGCTCATGATCTTGAGGCGGCTGATCAGGGCCGGGTGGACGCCGATCGGGAGGCTGAACGCCTCGACGAGGTGACCGTCGATGCGGAACCGGATGCGCAGCTTCTCGTCGAGCGGCTCGACGTGGATGTCACTCGTGCGGTCGCGCATCGCCTGGCTGACGATGCGGTTCACGAGCTGGATGACGGGCGCCTGGTCGTCGAGGCTGACGACCTCGGCGGCCTTGTCGGCCTGGAGGCGCTGATCGTCGACGAGGTCGAACGCCTGCACGAGCCGATCGATGTCGGCGTCGGCGCGGAAGGTCCGTCCGATGAAGGTGCGGATCGTCGGCGGATCGGTGATCTTCCACAGGATCGGTCGGGCGATCAGTGCCTCGGCGGCGCTGCGCCGCTCGGGCGTCGCGTCGGCGATCAGGACGACGACCTTGCCGTTCTCCTCCCCGATCGGCACGACGCAGAGCGTGCGCGCTGACTGCTCGGGCAGGAGGCCGGTGCGGTCCTCGTCGAAGGTGATGCCACGGGTGTCGGCCACCTCGAGCTCGAACACCCTGCCGAGCGCGGCTGCCACCTCGTTACGGGCTGCTCCCATCCGGGTGAGGACGAGGTCGCAGAAGGAGAGGACGTCGCCGTTCGCCTGCTGGAGCGCAGTCGCGAGCTTCTCGGGGGTGAGTTGCTCGGTGTCGACGAGGAGTTGGCCGATGCGCATGCACTCGGCTGCGTAGGCCCCCGGGGTCGGCTCCGCCGACTCGCGCGGCGCCGTGGCGACCGCCGTCGACCCTGCGTTGTCCTTGCTCTTGAAGAGTGCCATGTGACCGTTTCTCGCCAACGGGCAGCTCGGCTTCGCGACGGTCAGTGCGTCGAGAAGGTCGAGTCCGCTTCAGTTGATTCGTAGGAGTCGTACGCGCTGCCGGTGTCGCCGGCTGCAGCATTCGATGATGAGGCCGGCGAGGCCGGCGGGATGTAGGGGGCGAGGAGGAGGACCTGGCGCTCGAGCTCGTCGAGCCGCTCGAGCTGCACGGCGGCGCTCACGTCGACGGAATCGCTGACGAGCTCCTCGATCTGCGACAGGCGCACGGACGAGTGGTCGAGGTGCTCCTGGGTGGAGGTGATCAAGCGGTCGATCTCGATGCGGACCAGGGTGGCTTCGCCCACGGCATGGTCGACCCGCTGGCGGAACTCGTCGAGCACCGACTCGTCGAGCGTGCCCACTCGGGCAGCGATCTCAGCGAGGCGGGCATCGGTGTCGTGCATGGCGTTCTCGACATCGATCACCCGTCGTGAGACTGCGATGATCGCTTCGTCGAAGCCGCTGGTAGTGCGTCCGAGCACCGCATCGAGCTCGGCGATCTTGCGACCCTGCTCCTCTTTGATCCGGCCTTCGAGCGCCAGCGAGCGGTCGACGCCGCGCGACTCGCTCGCGTCGACCTTGGACTGGATCGTGATGGTGCGGTCGTGCAGCTGGGCGGCGAGGCCTTCGATCGTCAGGGTCAGGTCGCGGTGCATCGCGCTCAGGTGGCCGTCGATCGTCTTGGCCGCCTGCTGGTCGCCCTGCTCGATGCGCTGTGCCAGGGCCTCGGCGGTGTTGATCATCCGGAGTCCGAGGGACGCGCCCTGTTCGTCGAGGCGGCGGTCTGCGGCCACCAGCTCGTCGAGACGGTGCCTCACCTCACCGAAGGAGCGTTCCATGTCGGTGCGAACCGTCTGCCGGATCTCCAGCATCGTCTCGGCGTCGATGCCCGTCGCGCCCTCCACCTGGTCGAAGCGCTGCTGGACGTACTGCTCGAGCTCGAGGAAGCGGCGATGCTGCTGCGTGGAGAGGTCGGTGAAGCGCTGTTCGGCGGCCTGGCGCTGCTGGTCGACACCCTGCTGCAGGGCGTCCATCCGCTGGTTCATGGCCGTGAAGTAGCGACTGAGCTGCTGTTCGACCGCGCCGAGGATGGCCGTGGCAACGCCCTCGAGCGGGTTGGCGCTCGGTGGTCTGAGAGTCTGTTCCACCGTCACCCGGGGGACTGTCCCGTCCTCGGGTGCTCCTGTCACGCATCTCGTGGCGCCGTGACCGGTTCCAGGGTATTTCTTGATGCTGAACAGAGGTGTTCGCAGCCGTCGGCGATGCCGGCGTCGGGCCGCTCCGGCGGCCATGATGCAGGGATGAAGGTCCACGTGGTCGACGGCACCTACGAGCTGTTCCGGCAGCACTTCGGGCAGGTGCGCCACCACGAGGCGCCGGGGGCGCATGCGGCGACAGCCGGTGTGGTGGCCTCCACGCTGCAGCTCGTGGCAGACGGTGCGACCCACGTCGGTGTGGCGTCCGATCACGTCATCGAGAGCTTCCGCAACGACCTCTGGGCGGGCTACAAGACCAGTGATGGGATGCTGCCCGAGCTGCTCGCGCAGATCCCGGTGATGGAGCGTGCTCTCGAGGCAGCGGGGTTCACGGTGTGGGCCATGGTCGAGCACGAGGCGGACGACGCGCTCGGCGCCGCCGCCGCCGTCGCCGCTGCCGACCCGCGGGTCGAGCAGGTCATCATCCACACGCCCGACAAGGACCTCGGCCAGTGCGTGCGGGGCACACGGGTCGTCCAGTACGACCGCCGGAAGAAGGAGATCCTCGACGAGACGGCCGTCGAGGCCAAGTTCGGCGTGCCGCCCGGCGCCATCGCCGACTACCTCGCCCTGGTGGGCGACTCGGCCGATGGGTTCCCCGGCCTCGCGGGCTGGGGCGCCAAGAGCGCATCGACCGTACTCGCCACGTTCGGTTCGCTCGAAGCGATCCCGCCCAGCTCGGCCGACTGGGGCATCCCGTCACTGCGCGGCGCCGAGAAACTCGCGGCCACGCTGCGCGACCAGATGGACCTCGCCCTGTTGTTCAGGCGCCTCGCCACCGTCGAGACCGACGTCGTCGTCGGCGCGGTCGACGACTGGCGCTGGGCCGGTCCCCGCCCGGAGTTCGAGGCAATGGCCGCCGAGATCGGCGCGCCGGGCCTGTGGTCGCGGGCCACGCAGCTGGCGGCGCGTCGGGCCGGGCGCGCAACACCCGCTGAGTGAGGTGACGGCCAGGCGACCTGCGGCACACAGGCGACACCGTTGAAGGCTGCTACCTCCCGGTCCTGACCTGATTCCCGGCTACCCGTCGCACAGGGCCCGGCCATCACCTCACCCAGCGGGCGAGACTGCGAAGGCTACCGGAACGTTGTGGTGGGCCGCTATCGTGCCCGCCACTCCTGTCCGTCCGTCACATGCTGACGGCGGCGGACGTGGGAGGGGTGCGAGAGCGGCCGAATCGGCACGCTTGGAAAGCGTGTGAGGGGCAACCCTCCGTGGGTTCGAATCCCACCCCCTCCGCCAGCGAAGCGCCCCGTGGTTCCGAGGTGCCCAACGAGGACAGCCGGCGATCAACCCGCCATGAGCTCGTGCTCGACCCCAAGTGCAAGCAGGGTGGATACCGTGCGTCGGTCTCTCGTGGCGAGCTGCAGTCCAGCCCGTTTCGCTGTGAGCCCGATCACGCCGTCGTAGACCGCTCCGCCAACCACGCCGGCGGATGCGAAGATCGCGAGGAGAGCAAGGTGGTCGTCCGGCACCATCGGAATCGGGTCGCCGAATCGGTCGGCGATGAGCGCTTGGGCGTCTGCGGCAGCGAGACGAGCATCACCCGGGAGTCGAGTCAGAACCGAGTACGTCTCCAGTTGGGCGTGAGCTGCAAGGAGGACCGGCCGTGTGCCGACGCAACGAGAAACGACCTCGTGCGCGCGATGGCTGGTCAACACCAATGGAACTGCGACACTCGTGTCGACTGCAAGTGGGCTCATCGACGCACAGAGTCGATGATGTCGAAGACATCATCGTCACTGACTTCGGTGTCAGCGACTGCAACCAAGTGATCACCTCGCCGCTCGAGCCGAGCTGTTCGTCCGCCTGGCGACACATGAAGTCCGTCGCCGTACAGGCTGATATCGACAATGCTGCCAGGTGTGAGGCCGAGCCGCTCTCGCATCGGTTTCGGAACAACGATCCGCCCCACATCGTCGACCTTCGATTTCATAGGGAAGACACTACGAACACGCTCCCAGTCGATCGCCACCGCCATGACGAGGAGTTGGAAAGAGCATGAAAGACTTCCGCGATGGAACGGCCCGAGCCCGATCATGCTCATGCCATGCGGCGTGCGCTGCAGGAGGCCGTGGCCGCCGAGGTGCACGGCGACGTGCCGGTGGGTGCGGTGGTCGTCCGGCATGGCGAGGTCATCGCTGCCCGGCACAACGAGCGCGAACTCACGGGTGACCCCACGGCGCATGCCGAGGTGCTGGCGCTACGCGATGCGGCGATCGCCGTCGGTCACTGGCGGCTCGACGACTGCACGTTGTACGTCACCCTCGAGCCGTGCGCGATGTGCGCGGGTGCCATCGTCAACGGGCGGATCGCCTCCGTGGTGTACGGCGCCGATGACCCGAAGGCGGGCGCCGTCCGCAGCCTGTTCGAGATCGCCGACGATCCGCGCCTCAACCACCGAGCATCGGTCGAGCGCGGCGTCCTCGCCGCCGAGTCGGCAGCGTTGCTGAAGGCCTTCTTCGCCTCGCGGCGTGGTCGCTCAGCGGTTTCCGCCGCCGATGAGCCGCCGGAACCCGCCTGACCGCACCGGCTCGTCCTCGGGCACCGGGGGTGCGGTGGGGATGCTGTCGTTCGATGACGGCGCGGCGAACGCCGGCGCGCCCGTCCAGGGTGCGGGTGCCGGTGCCGGTGCCGCCGGGAGGTTCACCGGCGGCAGGGGCGCCGGTGGCGCCGTGCGCTGCGGTGCGATGGGCAGGGTCGGTGTTCCCATCGGCAGCGTGGGCACGCCGAACGCCGGCACGGGTTCCGCCGGCGCCATCGGCACGGGTTGACGGTTCACGTAGTGCTCGACGACCTCGTCGCGGCGTGTCGCTGCTTCGATGCCGGCCAGTGCCAGGTCGACGGCGAGGTGGATCTCGGTCTCGGCCGGAGCGTTCGTGGTCGCTGGGGGAGCCACCGTGCCGGACTGCCACGACGGGGTGAGCGGTGGGCCGTCAGGTGAGGCGATCTTCGCGAGGATGCTGCTCAGGTCGAGGTCGGCCATGAGGTCGTGCAGAGGGGCAGCGGGGGGTGCGGGGATCGACGGCCGTCCCGCCAGCACCAGACCGTGGAGAAGGGGGTCACCGCCTCCGGCGTCGGTCATCGTCGGATCGTCGGTCTGCGCGACCGGTTCGAGCGATCGCAGCCACACCGGCTCCGGATCGGCGATCCATCCGCCGACGGGAGCAATGGCCGGGGTCACCGGCTGGCCGACCGGCCCGATGACCGGCTCGATGACCGGCTCGATGACGGGCTCGATGACGGGCTCGATGACGGGCTCGACCTGGCGTGGCGTCGATGGCACCGGAGCAGGAGCCGGCGCTGCGCCTGCGGCGACCGGGGTGGCGCGAGCGGCGAACCACCGCACGATGCCGCTCGGGTGGTGGGCCCGGTGCACGACGTCGACGCGCTCGACGATCTCGTCGTTCACGGGTGCGAGAGCCGACTCGCTGAGCATCTCGAGCGCCAGTTCGAACTGGTGGAGGTCGAGTTCGGGCACGCGGTCGAAGAGACGGCCGATGTTCGTGGT
>JBEGOE010000110.1:0-2808 GCA_041182165.1 Actinomycetota bacterium | reverse complement strand
CCGGGCGCGCACGCTCACCTGGGACGCGTCGGCGCACGGCCTGCTCACCGCGCTGCACACCGAAGTGGCCGCAGCGACGGCCGCAGCGACGGCCGCATCGCGGACCGACGGATAGCCTCGGCGCAGATGCGTTGCGTGATCGTGTTGCCCACGTACAACGAGGCCGAGAACATCGTCGCCTTCCTGCACGCTGTGCGCACCGCCGCGCCGCATGCCGACATCCTCGTCGTTGACGACAACAGCCCGGACGGCACGGGCGAGCTGGCCGGCAAGATCGCCGCCGAGGACGGCCACGTCCGGGTGATCGACCGTGAGGCCAAGGTCGGGCTCGGGGCCGCCTACCGGCACGGGTTCTCGGTGGCGTTCGAGCAGGGCTAAGACGTGATCGTCTCGATGGACTCCGACTTCTCGCACGACCCGGCGCTGATCCCGCCGATGCTCGAGCGCATCGAGGCGGGCGCCGACCTCGTGATCGGCTCGCGCTACGTGCCGGGCGGCGGTACGGTCAATTGGCCGCTTCACCGCCGGCTGCTCTCGCGGTGGGGCAACCGGTACACGTCGTTCGTCCTCCGAGCCGATGTGCGTGACTGCACCTCGGGGTTCCGTGCCTATCGGACGTCGACGCTGCAGGCGATCGATCCGCTGGCGACCACTGCCGACGGGTACGCGTTCCTGACCGAGCTGGCACGCCGGATCAGCAATGCCGGGTTCGCGATCGTCGAGGTGCCGCTCGTGTTCCGTGACCGCGAGCGAGGCGTGTCGAAGATGTCGGGCCGGATCGTGATCGAGTCGATGGTCCTGGTCACGCGGTGGGGTCTGCACGATCGGCTGCCGCGTCGATGGCGCCGGTCGGCTCACTGAGCTGTTCGTCGTCGAACCGGTAGATCTGCGGCCGCAGGAGCGGGTTGTCGGCGCGCCTGAGGTATGGCCGCACGATGTCGTTGAACGCGACCGGGTCGCGTCGTCGGTCGCCCCGTCGCGGCAGCACGAACGCCGTGGTGAGCGCACGGGTGACCAGCGTCTGACCGCTGCGGTGCTTGAACTCACCTGCGTGGGCAGACGCGAGCAGTTCCTCCGACACGGTGCCGTCGATGCGGTACTGAACCGTGCCCTGCCACGGCAGCTCGACGATCCGGTGGTCGAGGTGGCTGTCGAGCAGGTCGGCGAGCGGACGGCGGAGTCCGCTGTCGTCGAGAAATCGGTCGATGTCGGCGTCGAAGTAGGGGTGCTGCTTCGCGGTGAACACGAGCGTGCCCTCGACGAGCGAGCACCACCACACGTGGCTCGGGAAGTCGACGATCTTGGCGCTCGCCATGTCGGGCACCTCGATGTACCCGGCCCTCGCGACCCGCATCATCTCCTCGATGACGGCGCCGGGGTCGGGCACGTGCTCGAGGACGTGGGAGCAGATGACGTAGTCGAACACCTGGTCGGCGAAGGGCATGTCGGCAGCGTCGGCGTCGAAGAGCGGGCGGGTGATGCGCGCCCCTGCGCCACCGGACCGCTGCACGGCGTGCTCCTCGCCCGCGTAGCGATCGAGGAGCACATCCGCCCGCCAGTGCGGCTTGTCGCCGCTGCCGACGTCGAGGACGAGCCAGTCATGGGTCGCCGGGATCGAGATCCGGCGCCTGGCGAACGAGCGGAGCTGGGTGAGCATGGTCATGGTCGGCATCGTCTCCACAGCTCGAGCAGTCCGTCCTCGTAGCTACCGACGAGACAGAACCGGTCGCGCACCACCTGGTTCGGTTCGTCGGACCCGAAGTCCATCGAGGAGTTCGGCTCGAGCCAGCCGTCCCAGATGCGCGAGAGGATGAGCCAGTCGGCGGACGCAACGTCGTCGGCCAGGCGTGAGCCGGGAGCATCGGCCAGGCCCGGGTCCATCTCGATGTAGTAGGTGGCGGGCGGCAGTTCGGGGAACAGGTGGTAGAAGAACGCGTCGTTGTACCAGGTGCGCCTGAGGTCGGCGGGGCCGACGAGGAGCCGCTCGCCGGGCGACGACAGGCGGTCGAGATCGGCGATGAGCTCGGTGCTGGCGCGGTACGACCGGGGGTCGCCGAGCCGGAACCAGCGCCCGTCGCGCTCGACCGAGAACGGCGCCTCGATCTGGCCGATGCTCATCCGGCTGAAGTAGACGTAGTACCGGTAGGTGTACAGCGGCGCCACGACGAACGTGAGCACGGTGAGCGCCGAGAGCGCGATGGCACTGTGCCTGACCGGCCGCAGGGTGGGCCTCCGGCGGCGGAGGACCTCGGCCAGCACGAGCGTCAGCATGACGAACGAGACGCACGAGACCCACGACAGGTGTGTCGAGTCGGGGCGCTGCAGTGCCTGGGGGAGGATGCCGAGCGAGAAGATGCTGCCGGCCATGAGGACGACGCTGCTGGACGACGGCGCCCGCCGGTGGAGTGCCCGGCTGACGAGCAGCGCGACGATCGGTGCCGCTACGGCCACGAAGAACCACACGAACAGCGACTGCGGCGCGGTCAGTGCCGGGAGCCGCCACCACGGGGCGGCCTGCTCGCCGATGGCCGGCAGTGCCCCCTGGACCTCGAGCGGCGCCGGCGGCATGGGCAGCCGGCGGCCCGGGCGCAGCCGGAACACGGGGTCGATGACCATGCCGTCGATCGCCTTCACAGGGCCGACCATCACGAGATGGACCCACATCGGGAGCAAGCCGACCGTGGCGCCGATGACGAACCGGCGGACACCGGGACGACGCCACAGAAGCCAGGCATGCGTGATCGCGACCGCGATCGCGAGGTCGGGCCGGAACGTGAGCGCAGCGCCGGCGAGCACGCCGGCGACGGC
>JBEGOE010000109.1:0-2514 GCA_041182165.1 Actinomycetota bacterium | reverse complement strand
CGAGGCGTGCGGCCTCATCGTCGGCGTCGGCAACCGGGTCGAGCGGTTCATTCCCTGCCGCAACGTGGCCGCATCGGCGCGGGTCTACACGATCGACCCGAAGGAGCACCTGCGGGCCGAGATGGCGGCCGAGGACGACGGCCTCGAGGTGATCGGTGTGGTCCACAGCCACACCCACAGCGAGCCGTACCCCAGCCCCACCGACGTCGCGCAGGCCCCCGACCCCGGCTGGCACTACGTCATCGTGAGTCTGAAGCGCGAGGCGCCGGAGAGCCGCAGCTACCGAATCGTCGACGGCACCATCTCCGAGGAGCCGATCTCCGTCGTCTGAGCTAGAATGTTGACGAATCCGATCTGGATTATGGGTCTCCGGCCGAGTGCATGCTCATCCGGTCCCATGCGAGTCGCAAGGAGGGTGAGTCAGCATGATTCCGGCAAACAGCGTGCTCGACCTCATCGGCAACACCCCGATGGTCGATGTCAGCAACCTCTCACCGAACCCGAACGTGCGTCTCGTCGCGAAGCTCGAGAGCCAGAACCCGTTCGGTTCGGTGAAGGACCGCATCGCGAAGAACATGATCGAGGCCGCCGAGAAGGACGGCACCCTCCTGCCCGGCCAGACGATCATCGAGCCGAGCTCGGGCAACACGGGCATCGCCCTCGCCGCGATCGCCCAGATCAAGGGCTATCCGATCAAGATCGTCATGCCCACCAGCGTCTCGATCGAGCGCCGCCAGATGCTCGAGGTGTTCGGTGCCGAGATCATCCTCACCCCCGGTGAAGAGGGCAGCAACGGAGCCGTCCGCATCGCCCAGCAGATGGCAGCCGAACATCCCGAGTGGTGCTTTCTCTACCAGTACGGCAACGAGGCCAACCCGCAGGCGCACTATGAGGGCACCGGCCCCGAGATCCTGCGTGACTGCCCCGAGGTCACCCACTTCGTCGCCGGCCTCGGCACCAGCGGCACCCTCATGGGCACCGGCACCTACCTCAAGCAGCACAAGCCCGAGGTGAAGATCATCGCCGTCGAGCCGCCGCTCGGCGAGCGCGTCGAGGGCCTGCGCAACCTCGAGGACGGCTACATCCCGCCGGTGTTCGAGATGTGGCATGGCGCCGACATCCTCGACCGCAAGCGCGTCGTCCGCCCCCGCGAGAGCCTCGAGTGGACCCGTCGCCTCGTGCGCGAATGCGGCATCTTCGCCGGCATCTCGAGTGGCGCCTCATTGGCCGGTGCGATCAAGGTCGCCGGCGAGATCGACGAAGGCGTCATCGTCTTCATCGTGTGCGACGGCGGCTGGAAGTACCTCTCCACCGGCGCCTACACGGTCGACCTCGACGAGGCCGAGCGCAACGCCGAAGCGATCATCTACTTCTAGACGACCTGCCCGACGCCGACTGCCCAACGCCGGCTACCCGACGCCGGCCGTCAGGTCTCGTCAGCCGCAGCCACCGACTCGATGCGGCCGCGAGCCGTCTCGGTCCGGCGCCCGATCGGCGCGTGCTCGAACGCTGCGGCCAGACCCATCACCGGCATGTTGGCGTACACGCTCTCGTGCGTGCCGGGCGCCACCCGGTAGGTCTCGTGGTAGACGCCGACATCGCCGCTCGTGCCGACGCGCTGGTTGTAGCGGCGCCAGGCGACCAGGTGCGGGTCGTCGGTGTTGCGGGCGAAGTGCTCGAGGTGCTCGAAGCTCTTCCAGTACTGGACGAGGTTGATCGTGCGCCAGCCCACCATCGTCCGGGCGCCGAGCAGCCCCTTGTCGGGGTGGCGCAACAACTCGGCGATCATCGGGCCCATCGCCCGTGCGACCGGCACCCAGCGGTGCGCCTTCCAGAGCTTGTTGATGCGCATGCCGATGACGAAGACGACGAAGTCGCCCTCCACCGTTGCCGTGTACCGCCCGTCATGAACTCGTGCCATCGGATCGCCCTTCGAGACGTAGAGAAGCAAGGTGAAGAATGGAGAGTAAAACTCTCCATAATGGAGAGTGCCACTCCCCGTCTACGATGTCAAGCATGAAGATCGCCGGACTCAGCACTGCGACGGGTGTCACCGTCGCCACGTTGAAGTACTACCTGCGGGAGGGTCTGCTGCATGCCGGCGCCGCCACGGCCGTGAACCAGGCCGAGTACGACGAGTCGCACGTGCGCCGTGTCCGCCTGATCCGCGCGCTGGTCGAGTTGGGGCGCCTGTCGCTCGCCGATGTCGGCGTCGTGCTGGCAGCGGTCGACGACGACAGCCTGCCCGTGCACGATGCGTTCGGTGTGGCGCAGGACGCCATGGTGCCGCACCGCCCCCACGACTCGGCCGACCGCGTCGGTGAGGGCGCGGGCGAGGGCGAGGCCGACCTGTACGGGTTGGCGCTCACCGAGGTCGATCGCTTCGTGCGTCGGGGCGGACGTCGAGACGGTGCCGACGCACGAAGCGATCGACCTCGGTGAGCGCCAACCCGTACAGGTCGGCCTCGCCCTCGCCCGCGCCCTCACCGACGCGGTCGGCCGAGTCGTGGGGGC
>JBEGOE010000108.1:0-6905 GCA_041182165.1 Actinomycetota bacterium | reverse complement strand
CCCTCACGTGGCCCACACTCGTCGGCATCGACCCCCCCGTCGTGGCCGTGCTCGGCGCCGGCACCATGGGGCTGTGCGCCATCGCCGGCCTGCGCCGGTACGTGCCGAACGTGCAGATCATCGTCGGCGCCCGCTACCCGCACCAGCAGTCGATCGCCACGGCGTTCGGGGCCGACATCGTCGTCAAGCCCGACGAGCTCGCCCGCGCCGTGCGCCGTGCGTCGAGCAGCCACATGGTGGGCGACGACCTGTCGGGCGGCGCCGACGCCACCATCGACGCCGTGGGCACCAGCGACTCGATCGCCCAGTGCCTCCGCTTCACGCGGCCCCGCGGCCGCGTGGTGCTGATGGGGATGCCCGCCGACGTCAGCCTCGACCTCACCGGCCTCTGGCACCGCGAGACCCAGCTCGTCGGCGCCTACACCTACGGCACCGAGACGATGCCCGACGGCACCCGCCGCCGCACCTTCGACCTCGCGATCGAGACCGCTCAGGCCTGCCACCTCGAGCAGCTCCTGTCTGCCACCTACCGCCTCGACGAGTACGAGGATGCCATCGCCCACGCCGCCTCCGCGGGTCGCCGCGGTGCCGTGAAGATCGCGTTCGACCTGCGCCCCGCTGCGCACACCACGACGAACACCGCCATGAAAGCGAGCTCCTGAGATGCCCCGTCCCGGATTCGTCCACGAGGTCGACCGCTCGACCCCGCCGGTGCTGTTCTGGCGCGGCGAGAACTTCAGCCTCGAGAAGCTGCCAGCCGGCCGTAGCCGCGTCATCTACCCGCCCGAGCCGCTGAAGGCGCTCGACGACATCGACGGCGCGATCGTCCACGCGCTGCTGAACCCGCACGGCCAGGACCCGCTGCCCGCACAGCTGTTCCCCGGCATGAAGCTCACCATCGCGTTCGACGACGTGAGCCTGCCGCTGCCGAAGATGCGCACGCCCGACATCCGCCAGCGCGTCATGGAAGCCGTGCTCGACATGGCCGCACAGGCGGGCGTCGACGACGTCCACATCATCGCTGCGCTCGGCCTCCACCGCCGGATGCATGAGTACGAGCTGCGGCACGCGCTCGGCGACCGCATCTTCGACGCCTTCCACCCGCGCGGCATGCTCTACCAGCACGACGCCGAGGACCACGAGAACCTGGCCGTCATCGGCACCACCGACCACGGCGAGACGCTCGAGATCAACAAGCGGGCGGCCGACAGCGACCTGATCGTCTACGTGAACATCAACTCGGTGCCGATGGACGGCGGCTGGAAGAGCATCACCACCGGCCTCGCCAGCTACAAGTGCCTCAGCCACCACCACACCGGCGAGACGCTGCAGAACACCAAGAGCCTCATGGGTCATCGCAAGCACAGCGCGCTGCACACCAGCATCTGGCGTCTCGGCATGGTGTTGCGAGACCAGGGCCCCAAGGTGTTCCAGATCGAGTCGACGCTGAACACCGACATGTTCCCGGCGCCGTTCGACTTCATCAACAAGCGCGAGTGGGAGTGGACCGCCAAGGACCGCGCCACCTACCTCGGCACCACCACGGCGCTGAACCGGATGCCGACGCGCATGGCCCGCAAGATGTTCCACAACATCGAGGCCCCGCACCAGATGACGAGCGTGCAGGCCGGCGACACCGAGCTGGTCCACGAGATCACGCTCGAGCACGTCTACCGCCAGCAGCTCGTGCCCGTCGAGGGCCAGACCGACATCCTCACGCTCGGCATCCCCTACGTGTGCCCGTACAACCCGGACGGGATCATGAACCCGATCCTCGTGATGTGCATGGGCCTCGGGTACCTGTTCAACATGTACCGCAACAAGCCACTGGTCCGCGAGGGCGGCGTCATCATCATGACCCACCCCACGTACCGCGAGTTCCACCCGGTGCACCACCCCAGCTACATCGACTTCTTCGAGCAGGTGCTGCCCGACACCACCGACCCGGTCGTGATGGGCCAGAAGTGGGAGAAGCAGTACGCCGAGGACGAGTGGTACCGACACCTGTACCGCACCGGCAACGCCTACCACGGCGTCCACCCGTTCTACGCGTGGTACTGGGGCGCACACGGCCAGCAGCACGCCGGCAAGGTCATCATCGTCGGTGGTGACGCACCCACGGTGCGCCGCCTCGGCTTCACGCCGGCCAGCACGATGGACGACGCGTTCGAGATCGCCACCGACGTGGTCGGCCGGGCGCCCACCATCACCCACCTCCACGTGCCGGCCCTCCTGGTGGCCGACGTCTCGTGAGCGACAAGTCGCGCGTCTCGGCCGTCACGATGCGGCGGGCCGGCAAGGTCGTCGACGCGATCGGCGCGCCGTTGCAGGCCGTCATGAAGCCGACGCGCAACCTCGGCTTCCCCTACCGCGCACCCACCGTGCCGCGAGGCGTCGAGGTACCGAAGGAGCCCGCCAAGCTCGGCGCCGACTTCGACACCCGCTGGGCCCGCAAGGCCCCGGCGCGTGCGGCGCGCACCGTCATCGCACGGGGCCCACTGCAGCTGATGGTGAAGATCATCGCCGACCCCGAGGTGCTCGGCACCGACCGGCTCAGCGACCTCATCGAGCTCGGCGACGACGCCCCGCCGGTCATCTTCGCCCCCAACCACCACAGCCACGTCGACACGCCGATCATGGTCACCTCGGTACCCGAGCCGTGGCGATCAAAGCTCGTGGTGGCTGCTGCCGCCGACTACTTCTTCGACACGAAGGTGAAGGGCACGGCCGCCGCGCTGGCGCTGAACGCGCTGCCGATCGATCGCGAAGTCACCGGCCGCAAGTCGAGCGATCTCATCCGCGACCTCGTCGAGGACGGCTGGAGCCTCGTCATCTACCCCGAGGGCGGCCGCTCCCCCGACGGCTGGGGCCAGGAGTTCAAGGGCGGCGCGGCGTACCTGTCGAACCGCACCGGGGCGCCGGTCATCCCGGTGTTCATCGACGGCAGTGGCGCGATCTTCGGCAAGGGCATGAAGCGCCCGAAGCCCGGCTCGACCCGCGTCGTGTTCGGCGCACCGCTGCACCCCATCGAAGGTGAGTCGACGCGCCGCTTCAACGCCCGCATCGAAGCAGCCGTCGCCGCGCTCGGCGACGAGGCGCTCACCGACTACTGGACCGCACGCAAGAACGCCGCTGCGAAGACGAGCCCCAAGCTCACCGGCCCCTCGTACAGCGGCTGGCGCCGGCAGTGGGCGCTCAGCGAGCAGCGCAAGCTCGGCGCCGCCGGCATGCGCCGCCGCCAGAAGCGCCGCTGGCCCGACCTCGGCTGACCCTGCGGCAACTCTCGTTGCACCCACCTGCGGATCTCGCGGTCGACTGCAACGAGACGTGCGAGGATCGCGGCGTGATCAGGTTGCGGCAGGTGGCAGTGGTGGCGAGGGACCTCGAGCTCACGACGGGCTTCATGGACGACGAGTACGGGTTGTCGGTGTGCTTCACCGACCCGGGCGTGGCCGAGTTCGGTCTGCACAACGCGCTCATGACCGTGGGCGACCAGTTCCTCGAGGGCGTCGCCCCCGTCCGGCCGGACACCACGGCGGGCAGGTTGCTCGACAAGCGCACCACCGACGTGGCGGGCTACATGGCGATCTACGAGGTCGACGACCTCGAACGGCGCGAGGCCGCGCTCACCGACGCCGGTGTGCGCATCGTGTGGCGCGGCGACCTACCCGACATCCGTGGCCGGCACCTGCACCCGGCCGACGTGGGCGGCGCGATCATCAGCATCGACCAGCCGGTCCCCCAGGGCTCGTGGCGGTGGGCGGGCCGCACGTGGACACCGCACAGCGACACCAGCGTCGTCACCGCCATCGCCGGCATCGTCGTGGCGGCGAACGATCCGGCAGCGATGCAGGCCCGCTGGGCGTCACTCGGCCTGGCCCACTCGGTCCGCTTCATCCACGCCACGGCGCACGGCGAGGGCCTCGACGAGATCGAGTTCGTCGCCACCGACCGGTCACGCGTCGGCGAGGAGCGCCACCTCGGCCTCCTCACCATCCGCCTCGTCTGACGAGATCTCGTCCATGTCGCGCCGCATGGGCCGGTCTGACGTGGGCCGGGCTCAGCAGGGCAGCTTGATGACCAGGCCCGGATAGAACCCGCTGTAGCCCTTGGTGTCGGCGTTGGCTGCGTCGAGCTTCTCGACCGTGGTGTCGAACTTGTTGGCAACACCGATGCGGGACGTGTCGTCCGCGGTGATCGTGTAGGTGCCGCACGAGTCGACCGGAACGGCCGTGGTGGTGGGTGCCGACGTCGTGGCCGTGGTGGTGCCCGTGTCGCCACCGGCCGATGTCGTGGCGGTCACCACGCCCGGCGCCGGGATGCCGGGCACCGTGGCGCCGGCGGGGATCTTGATGGTGGTGCCGACCGGCGGGAACGCCGGGACGAACTGGCCCTCGAGCGTCCAGCCATTCGCATCGAGGAGCGCCTGGAGGCTGATCTTCCAGTCGTTCGAGATGGTGGCGGGAAGGTCACCGGCAGCGATGACGTAGTCGGTCTCGAACTGCGTGACTGCACCCGGCGCGTTCGCCGCGGTGGTCTGCGGCGGGATGGTCGACACCGCCGGCGGCATCGTCTGGTAGTTGCTCGCCGTGACGGTGATGGCCGTCGTGCCGGTAGTGGCACCGTCAGCCCCGCACGCGACGCCCAGGACCGCGGCGACCGCGACCACACTTACTCCGAACAGGATCGACCTCATCGTCCGACAGCGTACGCGCCGGCGTCACACAAGTGGGCGCGCCGTGGGCGGGATGGGCGCAGGCAGCGCCGTGTCACCCATGAGCCAGCGGTCGACACCGGCTGCGCATGCACGACCCTCGGCGATCGCCCACACGATCAGGCTCTGGCCGCGGCCCATGTCGCCGGCCACGAACACGCCGGGCACCGACGTCATGTAGTCGTCGCGACGGGCGACGTTGCCCCGCGTATCGAACGACACGCCGAGCTGGTCGAGCCACGACCCCTTCTCAGGGCCGACGAAGCCCATCGCCAGGAACACGAAGTCGGCCGGCAACTCGCGGTCGGAGCCCTCGACCTTCTGGAAGCGGCCCTCGACGAGCTCGACCTCGTGGACCAGCAGGGCGCTCACATTGCCGTTGCCGTCGTCGACGAAGCGCTCGGTGTTGACGCTGTAGATCCGCTCGCCACCCTCCTCGTGGGCCGAGGTGACCTTGTAGGTGAGGGCGAACGTCGGCCACGGGTTGGCAGACACGCGGGCGTCGGCGGGCCGGGGCATGATCTCGAGCTGGGTGACGCTGGCGGCACCCTGGCGGTGCGCGGTGCCGAGGCAGTCGGCACCGGTGTCGCCGCCGCCGATGATGACGACATGCTTGCCGTGCACGTCGATCGGCGACTCCTCGATGTCACCCTCCTGCACCTTGTTCGCGAACGGCAGGTAGTCCATCGCCTGGTGGATGCCGGCGAGCTCGCGCCCGGGCACCGGCAGGTCGCGGGCGGCAGTGGCGCCGGCGGCGAGGATGATCGCGTCGTACGACGCCAGGAGCACCTCGATGTCGACGTTCTCGCCCACGGTCGCGTTCGTGCGGAACTCGGTGCCCTCGGCCTCCATCTGCTCGAGGCGACGGTCGAGGTGGCGCTTCTCCATCTTGAACTCGGGGATGCCGTAGCGCAGCAGGCCGCCGATGCGATCGGCGCGCTCGAGCACGATCACCTCGTGGCCGGCGCGGGTGAGCTGCTGGGCGGTGGCCAGTCCGGCGGGGCCGGAACCGATGACCACGACGCGCTTGCCCGTGCGCACGGTCGGCTTCTGCGGGGTGACCCAGCCCTCGTCCCAGGCACGGTCGATGATCTCGACCTCGACCTGCTTGATGCTGACCGGATCGTCGCTGATGCCGAGCACGCACGCCGACTCACACGGTGCCGGGCACAGGCGGCCCGTGAACTCGGGGAAGTTGTTGGTGGCGTGCAACCGGTCGATCGCATCGCGCCAGTGGTCGCGGTAGATGAGGTCGTTCCAGTCGGGGATGAGGTTGCCGAGCGGGCACCCGTTGTTGCAGAACGGGATGCCGCAGTCCATGCACCGGCCGGCCTGCGTGCGCAGTGCATCGGCCGGGAAGTCCTCGTACACCTCCTTCCAGTCACGGAGCCGCACGGGCACGGGTCGGCGCACCGGCCCCTGACGCTTCCACTGCATGAACCCGGTCGTCTCACCCACGGGAGGCCTCCATCACCTTGTCGAGGGTGGCGGCCTCGTCGAGGCCGTCGTCCTCCGCCTGCTTCATCACCGACAGCACCCGCGCGTAGTCGCGGGGCATCACCTTCTTGAACACCGCCGACTGGGTCGGCCATGCACCGAGCACCTCGGCCGCGACGGCCGAACCGGTGCGGCGGTGATGCTCATCGATCGTCGCATGCAGGAACGCGAGGTCGTCGGCCTCGAGCTGCTGCAGGTCGACCATGTCGTAGTTGACCTTCACTCCGAACACCTCGTGGGGGTCGTACACGTAGGCGATGCCGCCACTCATGCCGGCACCGAAGTTGCGCCCGGTGGGGCCGAGCACCACCACGCGGCCGCCGGTCATGTACTCGCAGCCGTGGTCGCCCACACCCTCGACGACCGCCGTCGCGCCCGAGTTACGAACACAGAAGCGCTCGCCCACCATGCCGCGCAGGAAGATCTCGCCGCCGGTGGCGCCGTAGCCGATGACGTTGCCGGCGATCACGTTGTGCTCGGCCGGGAACGTCGACGCAGCATCGGGGCGCACGACGATCCGGCCACCCGACAGGCCCTTGCCGACGTAGTCGTTGGCATCGCCCTCGAGCTCGAGCGTGATGCCGCTCGGCACGAAGGCGCCGAAGCTATGGCCGGCAGAGCCGCGGAAGCGGACCGTGATGGTGCCGTCGGGCACCCCGCCGCCGCCGGACTGCTTGGTGTCCGCGGGCCCGAG
>JBEGOE010000107.1:0-5687 GCA_041182165.1 Actinomycetota bacterium | reverse complement strand
TAGCTGAAGAAGAAGTGACTCCGAGATTTCAGTGGGAGTGACGCCGAGATTTCAGTGGAGTGGCATCCGAACTTCAGTGCGGTGACACGCACGTTCAGCAATCCAAGAACTGGCAGAGGGGGAGACCGCATGGTCTCCCCCTCGCTCGTGGCCTCATCGCTGTCACACGCTCGGAATCCGAGCTGACGTGTTGGGGTGACTCAGGGTGCGGCTGGACGAATTCGGTAGCGCACCGGCAGGTGCTTGAGGCCGACGACGAACGACGAGTGGATCCATTCGGGTTCACCGATCAGCTCGACGGATTCGAGTCGGGACGCGAGCTCGAGCCAGAGCGCGCGCTGCGAGCGCTTCGCGAGGTTGGCGCCGAGGCAGAAGTGCTCGCCGACACCGAAGCCGAGGTGCCGGTTGACGGGGCGGTCGATGCGGAAGCGGAACGGGTCGTCGTACACGTCCTCGTCGCGGTTCGCCGATGCGTAGAACAGCACGACGCTGTCGCCGCGAGCGATCTCCTGTCCTCCGACCACGGCATCTGCTGCGGCGGTGCGCTTCATGTAGTTCACGGGCGAGGTCCATCGGGTGAGCTCGTCGACCGCCTGGTCGATGAGGCTCGGATCTGCCTGGAGCTTGGCGAGTTCGTCGGGGTGTTGGAGGAACGCGTTCATGCCGCCGACGAGCGCGTTCTTCGTGGTGTCGTGCCCTGCGCTGAACACGATCAGGTAGTAGCCGACCGTCTCCATCATCCCCATCGGTTCGCCGTCGACGCGGCCGTTGGCGAGGAGCGTCGCCAGGTCGTCGCGCGGGCAGCCACGCCGGTCCTGGATGATCGCGTCGAACATCGAGTACAGCTCCATGGCGAGTTCCATGATCGCAACCTGGCGGTCCTGCCCTTCACGCTGCAGCTCCGGATCGTCGAAGGCGAACAGCTGGTTCGTGAGGCGGAGGATGTCGGGCTCCTGTTCCTGGGGCACTCCGAGCATCGTCGACAGGATCCGCAGCGGATGCGCTGCAGCGACGTCGATCGCGAAGTCGCCCTCGCCCGCGCCGGTGGTGCCGGCGAGGCGGTCGACGGTTTCGCGAGCGCTGCGCTCGATCACGGCGTCGAGCTCGGTGATCGCCTTCGGTGTGAACACTCGGCTCGCGATCCGGCGGTACGACCAGTGCTCGGGCGGGTCCATCGTGATGATCGTGCGCATCGATGCGAAGGCACTCGTCTCGAGTGCCTCGTTCTGGGCGGCCGTGAGCACGGTGATCCCCGGTGCCGAGCGAAACTGCTCGGGCGAGGTGGAGACCTGGAAGATGTCGTCGTACTTGGTGAGTGCCCAGAACGGCTCGAAGCCGGACGGCTCGCAGCGGTGGACGGGAGACTCGGCGCGCAGTCGCGTCCACAGCTCGTGGGGCGGCCCGTGGTCCGCGTACCCCTGAGGAGAGATCAGTTCGAACCCATCAGTGATGTTCATGATGCCCCCAAGGCGAAATCGAACGACGGTGCAGTTGAGAAATGACACTCTAAATCGGAGGTTCGACCCGTGTGGAGGCTGTCGAAGCGCACGAAGCGCTGCGATCTCGACGGCCGCCGCACGGCCACGGATTCGCAGCTCGTGGACGGGTGCGGCGATCAGCGTCGTGACGCACCTCGGTGTGCGGGCAGGAGCCGTTCGAGCTGGAACAGCGGCGCGAACGCGATCAGCGTCAGCGGGTAGGGGAACACGACGAACATGGTCGCGGCGATCGCTGCGTGCATGCACCAGACGGTCGCCACCCACGGGACGCGCAGGCGCGACAGCACCAGCACGAGCGGCGCGCCGAGCTCGATGGTTATCGTTGCGACGGCGAGCGGGGTGAAGATCCAGTCCAGCGACATCATCGGTTCGGCCAGCGGCGACGAGGTGCCGCCCATCACCCGCAGACGTGTCGCCGAGTAGGCGACGTGGTTGCGCAGCGACTCGCCGTCGAGCCACGCGACCCCGCCGTTGCGCAGCTTCGCCACCCCGGCGATCCAATAGGTCGTGACGGTGACGATCGCAGCAGCACGCAGTGGCCAGCCGTAGCGCGGGCTCTCCGCGACGGGCAGGGGCCGACCGAGGCGGAGGGCGTCACCGGCTCGCGAGCAGCCGAGAACGAGCGCGTGCAACACGAGCAGGTTGTCGAACCAGAGCAACTGCCCGCCGGACGTTCGATAGGTCGTCACGAACAACAACGCCACGGCGAAGGTCGGGCCGATCACGCGAAAGCCGACGCCTGCGGCGAAGGCGAGCGCGAGGGCGATCGTGGCAACCACGGCGCACCGGATCGCCCACTGCGGCAGCGGATCGTGGAGCCACCACAACACGCCGACCGGCCGCCACTCGCCGTCGCTCTCGTCGCCCATCGCCAGCAGGACGGAAAGACGTGCAACGAGGTAGCCCGCTGCGAACAGCCCGACCATGATCCGGAACACCGCCAGCCGAACGGCAGGAGCGGGCGTCATCAGCCAGCGGTCGATCACGACGGCACCGCGCATCGTGCGAGCTCCTCGCTCTCGAGCACCGAGTCGTCGCCACGAGCAGCAGCCACGACGTTGTGTCGCTCCCGCACGACGACCACCGCCACGACGTCGTCCGGTGCACGCGCTGCGATCGCCGCGCACGCCTCGTCCGCTCGGCCGGCGCCGACAGCATCGGAAAGACGTGACGCGGCGATCAGCGGGTCGTCGGTGCGGGCGATCACATCCATCGACAGCCGCCGCATCGAGCCATCGGCTCGCTCGCCGTGCGCCGTGGCGAACGTCGCCACGGCCGGTCGCACCGACGAGTAGACCGGATACGTCGACAGCGGGAAGCTGTCACGGTCGCGCAGGACCGGCGAGACGAGCACCACGATCCCCACGACCAGCGCCGCCACGCGCAGGCGGCGCCATCGATCGACCTCGCTCTGCCCGACGGCCACGCCTGCGACACCTCCGACACATCCGACACATCCGATACCGCCGGCTCTCCGACGAACGGCGCTCGAGCCCACGATGGTACGTTCCCGCGGGGTCGCGTGAGGGGCGACCACGACGAACTGGAGGGGACGATGCCGGATTCAGAACGGCGCAGCACCGACGACGCAGTCGAGCTCGAGGACGTCAGCTTCTTCGATCCGTCGATCAACGACTGCCCCTACCACGCGTACAAGACGCTGCGCGACGAGGCGCCGGTGTGGTTCGATCCGCGGCTGCAGGCCTACGTCCTCACTCGTCACGAGGACGTGCGGATGGCGCTCCACGACTCGACCCGCTTCGTGAACAGCAGGGCGCTGAACAAGCAGCGCCGCAGCCTGCCCGCACCGGTGCTCGCTCTGTACCAGGAGAAGGGGTGGGTGCCGGCCCCAACGTTGGCGGGCCGTGACGATCCCGAGCACCGGCAGATGCGAGCGCTGTTCGACCATGCCTTCCGCCCGAAGCGCATCGCCGAGCTCGAGCCGACCATCACGCGCATCGCCGACGACCTGTTCGACGCGTTCATCGACGAGGGTACGTGCGACTGGGTGCGGCAGTTCGCCGTTCCCCTGCCGTTGATCATCATCGGCATCCAGATGGGGGCCAACCAGGACGACATCTGGCGCATCAAGGCCTGGACCGATGCGTGGGTGCAGCGCCTCGGACTGATGCAGACCCCGGAGGAGGTGATCTGGTCGACCGAGATGGAGATCGAGGCGCAGCACTACTTCCAGCCGATCATCGACCGGCTCCGGGCCGAGCCCGACGACACGTTGCTGTCCGACCTGGTGAACACCGAGATCCCCGAGTGGGGGCGGTGCCTCACCAACGAGGAGCTCCACGCCGAGCTGATGGCCGACACCTACGTCGGCGGCGCCGAGACGAGCACCAACGCGCTGTCGGCCGGCGTCCGGCTCCTCATCGAGAACCCCGACCAGTGGGACGTGCTGAAGAGCGACCCCGGCACCTACGTGCCCGTGCTCGTCGAAGAGGTGCTCCGGCTCGAATCGCCGGTGCAGCGCCTGTCGCGCACGGCAGCGGTCGACATCGAGATGCACGGCGTCACCATCCCGGCCGGCTCGACGGTGCTCATCGGCTACGCCGCCGCGAACCGCGACGAGCGGGTCTTCGACGAGCCCGACCGATTCGACCTCCGCCGCCCGGACGCCAAGAAGCACCTTGCGTTCGGTTTCGGCACGCACTTCTGCATGGGCGCACCGCTGGCTCGCCGCGAGCTGCTCCACGGTTTCGGTGCGCTCGTCCGGCGCGTCGACGAGATGTGGTTCCTGCCCGACACCGACCTCTCGATCGCCCCGAACTACTTCCTGCGAGCGCTCGAGGAGCTCAAGATCGGCTTTCGTGCCGCCGAGCCGACCGAGCCGATCGCGACACGGTCATGACGATCAGGGTCGTGCAGTGGGGCAGCGGCAACGTCGGCCGCGCTGCGATCCGGACGGTGGCCGCACGGCCCGACATGGAGCTCGTCGGCCTCCTCGTCAACAACCCGGACAAGGTGGGCCGCGACATCGGCGATCTCGGTGGCATCGTCCCCATCGGTGTCGCATCCACGAACGACGTCGACGAGATCATCGCCCTCGACGCCGACGTCGTCCTCCACATGCCGCTGCCGTCGGCCGTGTACGGCGACGATCCGGGTGCCGACGTCGACCACTTCTGCCGACTGCTGGCGAGCGGCAAGCACGTCGTCACCACCGTCGGCTACATGTACCCGCAGGTCTACGGCGAGCAGCTCATGCGCCGGCTGTCCGACGCGTGTGCAGCGGGCGGGGTCGCCTTCCACGGCACCGGGGCCAACCCGGGCTGGTTCGGTGACCTGCTGCCGCTGCTGCTCTCGGGCCTGTCGCTGCGCATCGACCGGATCGGCGTGCAGGAGATCAGCAACTTCCAGCACTACCCGGCGCCCGAGATCATGTTCGACATGATGAACTTCGGCCGCACCCCTGAGGACTTCGAGCTCCGGTCCGCACGGCACCGCACCTGGCTCGACGGGCTCTTCACCGAGGCGGTGCAGATGGTCGCCGACGGCATCGATGCCCGGGTCGACGAGGTGAGCTCGACGATGGTGACGTGGGTGACCGACCATGACCTCGACACCGCCGCAGGCACCGTCCGCGCCGGCACCGTGGCCGGCCAGCGCTGGCAGTGGGACGCCATGGTCGACGGGCGGCCGCTCGTCCAGCAGGAGACCGTGTGGCGCATGCACGCCGACGCCGCACCTGACTGGCCGGTGGGCGACTGGTCGATCCACATCGCCGGCGAGCCCGCCATGCAGCTGACGCTCCCACACCGGTGGAACCGCGACGTGCTCGGCTCGACCGCAGCCCACGCCATCAACGCCATCCCATACCTCCTCGAGGCCGGCCCCGGCGTGAAGACCTTCCTCGACCTCCCCCTCATCGCCGGCCGCGGCACCGCCTTCCGGCCGGCCTGACCGTCCGCGTGGCGCCGCGGTCCCATTCGTGAGGTTCGAGCCGCTCCACGCAGGCCCTAGCGCACCGAGCTGCGGGACGTTGAGGTTCAGGCCGCGTGGAGCGGGCCGAGGCTCACGGATGGGTGTTGTGCGGTGGTCGGGCGGTGGACGTGCCGTGGTCGTCGTGGTCGTGCCGCAGTGGGCGCACGTCACCTTGCGCCGACGCGGGACCCCGCATCAGGTGCCGCAGAAGGTGCGGTACGGGCCGAAGCCGGCGGGGGCCGGGGCGGCGTAGGC
>JBEGOE010000106.1:0-5519 GCA_041182165.1 Actinomycetota bacterium | reverse complement strand
GCGCATCGTGGCGAGCCTCACCCACGCTGCCGAGGCGTTCCACGAGGCAGGCCTCGGGAAGATCCGGTGGGACGACCATCTTGCTGCCGTGTCGAGTTGCCACATGATGGGCACGGTCGCCATCGGCACCGACCCAGCCGTCAGCGGGGCCGACCCCGACGGGCGCGTGTACGGCACGACGAACCTCTACGTCGCCGGCAACGCGATGCTGCCGCAGAGCGGCCACAACAACCCCACCCTCACCGCGATGGCGCTCGGGCTCCGGACCGCCGACCGGATCGTCGCCGCCCACTCGGCGGCCCGGACGACGCCCGACCCCACTCTCGTTGCACCTCCCCGCGGAGACCGCAACCACATGCAACGAGAGTGACGCACGAAGGCCGAGATCGGGCGCGGAGGGTTTCCACTATCGCCATAGGAGAAATAGACTGACGCCGTGACCGCACCGACTGCCCCCGAACTCTTCCGGGTCGACGACCTCCATGCACGCCCGGCCGAGACCGACGGCCCGACGTCCGAGATCCTTCGCGGCCTGTCGATCAGCATCGCCGCCGGCGAGGTGCACGCGATCATGGGGCCGAACGGCAGCGGCAAGAGCACGCTCGCCAACGTGCTGCTCGGCTCACCCGAGTACGAGGTCACGGCCGGCACCGTCCGGTATCAGGGTGACGACATCACCGACTGGCCCACCGACGTCCGCGCCAAGAGCGGTATCTTCCTCGCCTTCCAGTACCCGCAGGAGATCCCCGGCGTCTCGGTCATCCAGTTCCTGCGCCAGGCCCTGTCGGCCCGCAAGGGCATCGACCTCTCGGTGCTCGAGCTCCGGCTCGCCACCATGGACTGGATGAAGCGCCTCGGCATGGACAGCTCGTTCGTCGACCGCTACCTCAACGAGGGCTTCAGCGGCGGCGAGAAGAAGCGCAACGAGATCATGCAGATGGCGATCCTCGAGCCCGAACTCGCGATCCTCGACGAGACCGACTCCGGCCTCGACATCGACGCCCTGCGCATCGTCGCCCAGGGCATCCGCGAGGTCCGCACCCAGCGGCCCGGCATGGGCGTCCTGCTCATCACCCACTACCAACGCCTGCTCGACGAGCTGCAGCCCGACCACATCCACATCATGGTGGGCGGTCGCATCGTGGCCAGCGGCGGCATGGAGCTCGCCGCACAACTGGAAGAGCACGGCTACGAGGCGTTCAGGAGCTGACGATGTCACTCGACACGGCGGTCATCCGCAAGGAGTTCCCCATCCTCGATCGCCAGATCGACGGCCTTCCGCTGGTGTACCTCGACTCGGCGAACACATCGCAGAAGCCACGCGCCGTGATCGACGCGATGACCCGCTTCATGGAGACGTCGTACGCGCCCATCAACCGCAGCGCGTACCGCTTGGCCGCCGAGGCCACCGACGCCTTCGAAGCCGCCCGCACCGCTGCGCAGCGGTTCATCAACGCCCCGAAGGCGCACGAGCTCGTCTTCACCAAGAACGCCACCGAGGCGCTGAACCTGATCGCGTTCTCGTGGGGCCGCGCCAACCTGCAGCGCGGCGACGTCGTCGTGCTCACCCACATGGAGCACCACGCCAACATCGTGCCGTGGCACATGCTCGTCGCCGAGCGAGGCATCGAGCTGCGGTGGGTGCCGCTCACCCCCGACTTCCAGCTCGACCTCACCACACTCCCCCAGCTGCTCGACGGCGCCAAGGCGTTCAGCTTCACCGCCATGAGCAACGTGCTCGGCACCCTCACGCCGGTCGCCCAGCTCTGCAAGGCGGCCCACGACGCCGGCGCGATCGCCATCGTCGACGGCTGCCAGTACGTGCCGCACAACATCACCGACGTGCAGGCGTGGGACGCCGACTTCCTGGTGTTCAGCAGCCACAAGCTCTGCGGCCCGTCCGGCCTCGGCGTGATGTGGGGCCGCGAGGCTCTGCTCGACGCGATGCCCCCGTTCCTGGGCGGTGGCAACATGATCGCCGACGTCCGCCTCGACGGGTTCACCACCGCCGAGTTGCCCGCGAAGTTCGAGGCCGGCACCCCGCCGATCATCGAGGCGGTCGGGTTCGGCGCTGCGCTCGACTTCCTCACCGGCGTCGGCATGGCCGACATCCGCCAGCACGAGATGGACATCGCCGCCTACGCGCTGCGCACGCTCACCGAGCGCTTCGGTGACGACATCACCATCCACGGCCCCACCGACGTCGCACTGCGCGGCGCGACGTTCAGCTTCGCCTTCCGGGGCATCCACCCGCACGACCTGAGCCAGGTGCTCGACCAGCGCAACGTGTGCGTGCGCGCCGGCCACCACTGCGCCAAGCCGCTCATGCGCCTCATCGGTGCGAACGCCACCGCCCGCGCCAGCTTCTACCTGTACAACGACGAATCCGAGGTCGATGTCCTGGCAGATGCCCTCGACAGCGCGACCGATATCTTCGGGTTCTGAACGAAAGGCACCCCATGCCCGGCCTCGACGACCTCTACCGCGAGATCATCCTCGACCACTACCGCACCCCCCGGAACCGGGGTGAACTGCCGCCTCCTGCGGCGCATGCCGTGGGCCACAACCCGCTGTGCGGTGACGAGATCGAGGTGTACCTCGACGTGCGCGACGGTGTCGTGTCCGACATCAAGGTCGGCGGCCAGGGGTGCAGCATCTCGCAGAGCTCGGCGTCGATGATGAGCCAGGCCGTCAAGGGCAAGCCGGTCGACGAGGTGCGTGCGCTGGTGCACCGGTTCAAGTCGATGATGTCGATCGAAGAGCTCGACGAGTCGGCCCCCGAGGTGAAGCTCGGCGACCTCGAGGCGCTGCAGGGAGTCGTGAAGTTCCCCGTGCGGATCAAGTGCGCGGTGCTGGCATGGAACACCCTCACCGACGCGATGGCCGAGTCGCTGCCCGCCGACTGAGGCAGGGGCGCCGACGCGCCGAATCCCCACGGACGCCGGCCGACGCGTACGCTCGCCGCCCATGGGGACGATTCCAGCGCAGGTCGCAGACATCACGGTCGATTGGCTCAACGAGGTCCTGGCGGGCACCGCGGGCCACATCGAGAGCTTCCAGGTCGAGCGCCTGGGTGAGGGCGTCGGCATCCTGGGCGAGCTCGCCCGGCTGACGCCGACGTACGCACCCGGCGAGACCGGTCCGGCCACCATGATCGCGAAGTGCCAGTCGCCGGCGCCCGAGAACCAGTTCCTCAGCAAGGTGATGGGCTTCTACCTCCGAGAGGTCAACGTCTACCGCGAGGTCGCGTCGCAGCTGACGATCCGGGTGCCGACGCCTTACTTCGTCGATGCGGCACCGGACGGGCTGCCGTTCATCCTCCTCATCGAGGAGATCACCGGCGCCCGATGCCCCGACCAGATCGCCGGCCTCACGCCCGGCGACGCGACCAAGATCCTCGACGTGGTGGCCCGCCTGCATGCGTCGTACTGGAACAGCCCGTTGCTCGACGAGATGCCGTGGCTGCCACCGATGAACAACCCGCTCTACAAGGGCGGCCAGGAGATGGCGCTCGCCCGCTTCCCAGCCTTCGCCGACCGCTTCGGCGAGCGCATCGGGCCGGCGATGATGGCCACCATCGAGCGGGCCTGCAACCACTACTGCGACATGCTCGACCACGTGGCGGCGCAGGGCCACGTCACCTTCACGCACACCGACTGCCGCGCCGAGAACTACCTGTTCGGCGGGTCCGCCGGCGACGAGGTCGTCACCATGATCGACTTCCAGCTCAGCACCAAGCACTTCGGGCCGTTCGACGTCGCCGGCCTGCTCGGTGGGTCGATGACCCCCGAGGTGCGGCGGACATGCGAGACGCAGCTCGTCGAGGGGTACCACCGCACGCTCGTCGAGCAGGGCGTCGAGGGCTACACCCTCGAGCGCTGCTGGCACGACTACCGGATGAGCCTGCTGCAGAACTGCACCGCGTCGGTGATCGTCAGCGACCTGCAGGGCGGCAACGAGCGCGGCGCCGAGCTGCTCGAGAACCTGTTCCTGCGGCCGATCATCGCCGCCACCGACCACAACGTCGGCGAGCTGCTCTCGGAGTACTGCTGATGGCGTTCGAACCACGGGCCGAGGTCTTCGACGACATCGCGCCACACCCAGAAGGCGTCGACCCGACCGACCAGCTGATCCACGAGCGCGCCTACGTCGTGCGCGCCTACCGCAAGGGCACCGACACCCTGGTGCTGCGCGGGTCGGTGCGCGACCAGAAGCCACCGGGGCTCTACGTGCCCTCCGACCCCGAGCCGCTCACCGTGCACCACATGATCGTCGACCTCACCATCTCGGTGCCGTCGCTCGAGATCACGGGCGCCAAGGCCGTGCTCGAAACCCACCCGCACGCTGCCTGCCCCCGCATCGAGGACCACTACGGCAAGCTCGTCGGGCTGTCGATCGCGCGGGGGTTCACCCACAAGGTGCGCGAGCTGTTCGGCGGGCCGCGCGGCTGCACGCACACCACGGCGCTGCTGCAGGCGATGGCACCCGTTGCCGTTCAGTCGATGTGGTCGTTCCGGGTGGCCCAGGCCAAGGAGAATGGCAACCCCAGCGCGTTCTCGTCGCCCGAGTCGCGCCAGGGTGCGCTCATGATGAACCTGAACACCTGCCACATCTGGGCCGAGGACGGCGAGCAGGTGGCATCCATCCGCAACAACGAGCCGATGGAGATCCCCGTCTGGATCGAGCAGCGGTTCGCGAAGCTCGGCCTCGACCCCTCGAGCTGGCGGAACAGTGACTGACCCGCGCCACATCATCATCGACACCGATCCGGGCATCGACGATGCGATGGCGATCTTCTACGCATTGGCCTCGCCCGAGCTCGAGGTCGTCGGCCTCACCACCGTGTTCGGCAACACCTACACGCCGGTCGCCACCGGCAACGCACTGCGCCTGCTCGAGATCGCCGGCCGCACCGACATCCCCGTCGCGCAGGGTGCCGAGCGGCCACTGGCCATGGACTACCGCGGCCCGGCCGACTTCGTCCACGGCGAGGACAGCCAGGGCAACATCCACCTCCCGCCGCCCACCACCTCGGCGATCGGGCAGCACGCCGTGCAGTTCATCATCGAGCAGGTGATGGACCACCCAGGCGAGATCACCCTCGCTCCCATCGGGCCACTCACCAACATCGCGCTGGCGATGCTGATGGAGCCGACACTGGCGTCGAACCTGGCCGGCATCGTGCTGATGGGCGGCAACGCGTTCTGCGGCGGCAACGCCTCGCCGGCCGCCGAAGCGAACATCCTCAACGACCCCGAGGCCGCCGACATCGTGTTCGGCGCCGACTGCCCGATCGTGATGGCCGGCCTCGACGTCACCGAGGCCACGTTCCTCACCGGCGAGCAGATCGACGCGATCAGCACGGTCGACAACCCCCGGGCCCGGCACGCGTCGGCGATCCTGCCGCTGTACCGGTCGTTCAACCAGACCGAGGCGGGCCAGGACGGCATCTTCGTCCACGACTCCACGGTCATCAGCTACCTGCTCGCACCGCAGCACTACCGCAGCGTCGACCTGCC
>JBEGOE010000105.1:0-9123 GCA_041182165.1 Actinomycetota bacterium | reverse complement strand
ACCGGACACCGTGCGCATGCCGCCGAGCACGAGCATCGCAAGGATGAGGATGCTGCGGTCGAGGGTGAACTGCTTGGGATTCACGCTGCCGAGGCTGAGCACGAGCATCGCCCCGCCGAGGCCCATCAGCACCATCGACCACGTCCACGCCCCGTAGCGAGCGGTGAACAGGCGGATGCCGAGCGCTGGGGCGGCGAGCTCGTCCTCGCGGGTGGCGACGGCGAAGCGGCCGAGACGGCTCTGCTGGAAGGCGCACGTGACCACCAGACCGATGAACGCCGCGAGGTACAGCCACCGGCTGTCGATGACTGGCACACCTGACAGACCGCCGGCGCCACGGGTGAGGTCCTGCCAGTTCTTCACCACCTGCTCGACCACGACCAGCACCGCGAGCGTGATCATGGTGGGAGCGAGGCCCTTCGCCCGCGCCACCACCACGCCGACGATCGCCCCGAACATCGTGGTGACCACGATGGCCACGACGATCGCACCGAAGGCACCGACGTGCACGTCACCCAACCCGAACGGGATGTCCGGCAGCGCCTTGGCCTTGGCGGCGATGGGGATGGCGACGATGGCCGCCGAGTACGCGGCGATCTGGGCGAACGCGAGGTGGCCGAAGCTGAGCACGCCGCTGTTGCCGATGAACACCTGCATGCCGAGGACCAACACGAGGTTGACGAGCATCTCGTCGACGAGCGACGAGCGCGACGACCCGCCGGTGCTCGTGTACAGCAGGCCGAGCAGCGACACGACCGCCAGCAGCACAGCACTGACGCCGAGCGAGCGGATGATCCGGCGGGGCAGGTCGCGGTTCACACGCGCTCCGCTCGGGTGACGTCGAACAGGCCCTGCGGTCGGACGATGAAGACGATCGCAATGATCGCGAAGACGAACGCGTCGTTGAGGTACGACAGGGTGCCCTCGGGCAGGTACGACTGGAAGAAGGTCTGCAGCAGGCCGAGGAACAGGCCGCCAACGACCGCTCCCGGGAAGCTGCCCATCCCGCCGATGACCGCCGCGATGATGGCGGCGAGCAGCCACGCGGAGCCCATGTCGGGCTTGGCCGAGGGCGTGCGCATGAGGATGAGGACCGCGGCGATGCCAGCCAACAGGCCGGCGTAGGCGAACGCCCCGGAGATGACCCGGTTGGCCTTGACGCCCATGAGGCGTGCCGCGTCGAAGTCCTCGGCAGCGCCGCGCACGGCGATGCCGAACAGCGTGCGCTTGAACACGATCGCCGTGAGCACGAGGGCGAGCGCTGTGACCGTGATCGTGACGAGATCCATGTACTCGAGGCGGACGTCACCGATGGAGAACGTCTTGAACGCCCACGACGTCTTGGGGAACGCCTGCGACTTCGGCGAGACGAAGATCTGCCACAGCGCGTGCGACAACCGCTCGATCGCGAACGACGTGAGCAGCATCGTGAACGGGTTGGCGTTGCGCACCCGCCGGAACGCGATGCGTTCCAGGAGCACCGAGGTGAGCACCGCCGCGCCGATGATCACGAACGGCATCCACCACCAACTGCCGCCGTGCTGGAACAGGAAGTAGGCGGTGTACGCGCCGACGGTGATGAGCTCGCCGTGGGCGAAGTTGACGAGATGCATGACGCCGAAGATCAGCGAGATGCCGAGGGCGAGCAGCGCGTACGTGCCGCCCAACCCCAGGCCGTCGACGAGGTTCTGGACGAACTGCGTCACGAGGCGCGCGTTCCACCCATGAACGACTCGAACAGCGCAGGGTCGGCCGCCATCTCGCTGCCGACACCCTCGCCGACGAGTCGGCCGCTGCGCAGCACGTAGCCGCGGTCGGCGATCTCGAGCACCCGCTTGGCGTTTTGCTCGACCACCAGCATCGTGCGTCCCTGGGCGCGCAGGGTGCCGAGCAGATCGAAGATGACGTCGACGAGGGTTGGTGCCAGCCCCAGCGTCGGCTCGTCGAGCAAGAGCAACTTCGGGTCGCTCATGAGCGCTCGGGCCACCGCCAACTGCTGCGCCTCACCGCCGGACAGGTACCCGGCACTGGTGTTCCACTTGGCGCGCAGCACGGCGAAGAGCCCCGCGACCTCGTCGACGCGCGCGTTGCGCAGCTTGCCGGGCACGGTGGCTCCAGCGAGCTTGAGGTTCTCCTCGACGGTGAGGTCCTTGAAGATGCGGCGGTGCTCGGGCACCAGCGCGAGGCCCTGGCGCACGAGGTCGGCGGGCTCGGCACCGTTGATGGTGCGATCGGCGAAGGTGATGCTGCCAGTGGCCGGGCGCAACAGCCCGGCCACCGTGTTCAGCAGTGTCGTCTTGCCGGCCCCGTTCGGTCCGATGAGCGCCACGAGCTCGCCCTCACCGACGCGCAGCGACACACCGTCGAGCGCGGTGACTGCGCCGTAGCGGGTCGAGACGTCGGTGAGCTCGAGCACGAAGCGTGAATCAGAGAGCGTGAATCAGCGTGCGCGGGATCAGGGCGCTGGGATGTTCTTCGGGCGGAGCGCCTCGACGAACGCCGGTGCGCCGTCTGTCACCGTGAGGATCGCGACGTCCTTGGCGGGCACGCCGTTGGCGCCCTTGTACGTGACGGAGCCGGTGGTGACCTTCAGGTTCTCGAGGTTGTTGATCGTCTCGATCAACGTGGCCGCGTCGACGCTGCAGGACTGCTCGACGGCGGCGACGATGATCTGCACCGCATCGCTCGAGAGCGCACCGAAACTGATCGTCTCGATGTTGGCGCCGGCTGCCTTCGCCTCGTCGAGGAAGGCCTGGACGTCGTTGTCGTCGTTCGGGAACGTGTGCGCCGCGAACAGCACGCCGTCGGCGACGGCACCGCTGCTCCACACCACGGTGGCGTCGAAGCCGTCGACGCCGATGACCTGGATGTCGAGGCCGGCGCCCTGCAGCTGCTCGAGCAGCGTGCCGATCTGCGGCTGCACCATGGCGGTGAAGAGCACCATCGGAGCCGGGTCGAGCGACGCCAACTCGTTCACCTGCGTCGAGAAGTCGGCGTCGGCGAGGCTGTAGCTGAAGTCCTGGACGACCGTGCCGCCGCCCGCCTCGAACGACTCGGTGAAGTACTTCGGGTTGCCCGAGAAGTACACGTCGTCGCTCGAGCTGAACGTGACGGCGGTGTCCATGCCCTGCGACAGGACGTGCTCGGCTGCGGCGGCGGACTGCACCGGGTCACTGAAGCTCGTGAGGAACGCGCCCCGGGCGGGGTCGGCGAGCGACGGGTCGGTGGTGGCCATGAAGACGACCGGTGCCTGACCGTTCACGATGTCGAGGAGCGGGGCGCCCGTGTTGGCGAACGGCGGGCCGATGATGGCGTTGACGCCGTCGTCGAGGAGCTCCTGGGCGGCGCGCTGTGTGGCAGCCGGATCGCCCTGGACGTCCTTCACCTGGTACTCGATGGGCTTGCCACCCACACCGCCGGCGGCGTTGATGAGATCGACCTGCACCTGGGCGGCCTCGCTGCCCGGCTGGTCGGAGAACGCGCCCAGCTCGCCGAGGTCGGCAGCGAAGCCGATGCTCAGCGGGGTGTCGAGCGTGCAGTCGCTGGGCGCGGGTGCCTCCGTGCCGCCGGAGCCGCCGGACGTCTCCGCCGTCGTGGCTGCAGTCGTGCCGGCCGTGTCGGCAGCGTCATCGCTGCCGCAACCAGCTGCTGCGACCAGGCCGAGGGCGACGAGTGCCACCGGTACGAAACGCTTCTTCATGGAGCCTCCCCAGATTCGAATGCATCTGAGAGTAGCCCACGAAGTCGTTTGGATACGAACGATCTGACGCCGGCTCAGGCGAGCGACACCGAGATCGGGACGCGCTTCATGCCGCCGATGAAGTTCGAGCGAAGGCGATCGACCGGACCGGCGAGCTGCGCGTCGGAAAGGCGGGGCAGCAGTTCCTCGAACAGCACCTTCAGCTCCATGCGCGCGAGCTGCGCCCCGAGACACAGGTGGGGGCTCATCCGCCCGAACGCAACGTGCTCGTTCGGCGTTCGCCCGATGTCGAAGCGATACGGCTCGGGGAACTGGTCGCGGTCGTAGTCGGCCGACACGAACCAGATGACGACCTTGTCGCCGGCCTTGATCTGCTTGCCGCGCAGCTCGACGTCGTGCACGGCCGTGCGACGGAAGTGCATCGTGACGGTGCCCCACCGCAGGATCTCCTCGACCGCCCGGTCCATCACCGTTGGGTCCTTGCCGATCGAGTCGCGCAGCGCGGCGAACTGGTCGGGGTGCTCGATGAGCGCCTTCATCCCGGCGGCCATCGTGTAGCGGGTGGTGTCGTTCCCGGCGCTGACCAGCAGGACGAAGAAGTTCTTGAACTCGGTCTCGGTGAGCTGCTCGCCATCGATCGTGGGGGCGAGCAGGCGCGAGATCACGTCGTCGGTGGGACGTGCGCGACGCCGGGCCGCCTGTTGTTCGGCGTACCGGTAGAGGTCGAGTGCCGCCGGAGACCGGAACGGGATGTGCTTGAACTCGTCGGTGTCGGTGAGGCCGACGGGGTGCTCGGTGAACTCCGGGTCGAGGTTGCCGAGCAGCGCGTCGCCACGCTCGACGAGCCACGGGCCGTCGTCGTCGGGCACGCCGAGCAGGCGGCCGAGCATCCGCATCGGGAGCTGCTTGGCGATGCGGTCGACGAAGTCGAAGGTGCGCTGCCCGGCGAGTGCCTCGTCGATGACCGTGCGCGCCAGCAGCCGGATGCCGTGCTCGTATGCGTACACCTCACGCCGGGCGAACGGCTTCGACACCAGCCGGCGGTACCGGGTGTGCTCGGGCGGGTCGTACTCGAGCATGTTGCGGCGCGCCGTGAAGTCATCGCCCTCGATCTCCTCGAGCGTGATGCCCTGCGCCGACGAGAAGGTCTCGACCTGGCGGCTCACCTGCAGCAGGTCGTCGTAGCGCGTGACGGCCCAGAAGCCCCGACCACCGTCGTGCTCATCCCACCAGCTGACCGGATCGGTGGTCCGCAGCCGCTCGAAGGTCGCGTACGGCACGCCGTCGATGTAGCTGTCCGGGTCGACGATGTCGGCGTCGTCGCGGCCGAGGTCGAGCTCGATCCGCTCGCTCATGCCAGGTTGCTCCTCTCGAGCGTGGTGCCTTCCTTCCACGACGTGCCGACCTCGCGCCAGTAGCCGCCGATCATCTCGATCGGGGCCAGCCGGATGAGCTCCTCGACCGGCGAGTCGTACACCGACAGGGTCGCGTCACCCGAGAAGCACGGCCCGACCTCGGCATCGAAGCCGCGCATGGTGACGAGTTCGTGGAGGCTGTCGGTGCCGTTGCTCTCGATGGCCGGCATGTACCTGCTGTGCAGCATGGGCAGCGCATTGACGAAGCCGGCCGTCTCGGACTGCCCCGTGATCGTGAACGTGGCGTCGACGAGCCGGCGCCCGTATGCCGCGGCGGTCGCACCGAACCTGCCACCCGGCTCGAGCCGGGGCCCGGCCCTGCCGACGTGGACGGCGCGGGTGAGGTACAGCTCGCCCATCTTCTTCGGATAGCCCTGATGGTGGCCGCGCACCATCGCGAAGTCCTTGTCGACCCAGATGTAGACGCACCTGCTGTAGTGCTGCCCGCGGTACTTGCAGCGCACGACCACGAAGGTCTCCATGTACTGGCTGCGCACCGGGTCGAGCAGCTCGTCGAAGGTGTCGCTGCAACTCTGCCAGTCGGCCCAGATGATCGCAACGGCGCCCGGGTCGTCGTCGGCGGGCGCGAGCGGTGCCGGCAGCAGCTCGGCCACCGCGGCCGGGTCGGTGCGGTACTCGATGGTGAGCATCTGCCCGCTGTAGTGCCACGGCGGCGGCGGCACCAGGGACGACCTCCCGGTCGCGCTGCGGGGGAACATGAAGCCGGCGGTCATGGCCGGAGCATAATCGTTTGGTACCGAACGACCGAGCGAGGTCACCGCGGTAATGTCGCTGCCCATGACCACGACCAGCCGCATCCTTCTCGAGGGCTCCGTCACCACCGTCGTCCCCGAGGGCGACGAGCTCGTGGCGCCCGACGGCCGCCGCGTCGCCGAGCGCGACGCGATCTACCTGCCGCCCAGCGAACCATCGAAGATCCTGTGCGTGCACCTCAACCACGTCAGCCGCGTGCGCGAGTTCCAGATCCAGCTCACCCCGACACCCACCTACTTCCAGAAGCCGGTCTCGGCACTCAACGCGCACCGGGGTCAGGTGGTACGACCCGACCGGTGCAAGTGGCTGAACTACGAGGGCGAGGTCGTCATCGTCATCGGACGCACCTGCCGCAACGTCAGCCCGGCCGAGGCGGGCGCACACATCGCCGGCTACACGATCGGCAACGACTACGGCCTCCACGACTTCCGCGACACCGACGCCGGCTCGATGCTGCGGGTGAAGGGCGGCGACACCTTGTGCCCGGTGGGCCCGGCGCTCGTGACCGACTGGGACTTCCACGACAAGCGGATCCGCACGCTCGTCAACGGCGAGGTGCGCCAGGACGGCAGCACCGCCGAGATGACGTGGGACATGCACTACCTCGTGGCCGATCTCGCCCGCACGATCACCCTGGTACCAGGCGACATGATCTTCTCCGGCACCCCGGCCATGAGCCGACCCGTGCAGCCCGGCGACGTGGTCACCGTCGAGGTCGAGGGCCTGGGCGCGCTGACGAACACGATCGTGACGGGGCCGACCGCCATCCGCGACGACGTCGGCGCACAGCCCACCGAGAGCGAAGAGGTGCTGTCGACCGCGCTCGGGGGCGACTGGGAGTTCCGCGGGATCCGCCCCCCGCGGCGCTGAGAGCCGGTCCATCAGGATCGACTCTCGAGCTGCCCGAGAGGCCACTACCCTTTCGGCCGTGCGGACCTTCAGATCGATGTTGTTCTCCTCGCTGGTGCTCGCAGGAGCGTGCGTCACGGTCACGCCCCTGATGACCTCGACGGCAGCCGAGGCGGCACCGGTCGCCACCACGGCGTACCTGGCGTTGGCCACACCCACGCGCCTGCTCGACACGCGGACGGCAGACGCTCCGTTGGGCAGCAACGGCTCGATCAGCGTGCAGGTGACGGGCGCGGCACCACTGCCACCGCTCGGCCCCACCCGCGTCGCCGTGCTCAACATCGCCGTGGTCGGTCCGGCCGACGTCGGCTACTGGTCGGTCTACCCGGGCGGCACCAACCCACCGCTGGCGTCGAGCCTCAACATCGACGAGCGCGCCTCGATGCTCGGCCGATACCTCGCGGTGGCCAACCTCGTCACCGTGCCGGTCGGTGACGACGGCACCGTCACCGTCTTCAGCCAGAGCGGTGGCCACGTGGTCGTCGACATGCTCGGCTCGTACCAGGCGAGCGACGCCACGGCAGGCGGACGGTTCGGCCCGCTTGCGACACCGAGCCGCCTGATCGACACCCGCAGCGGCGCCGTCGTGGCACCGGGTTCGGTCACCGAGGTGCGGGTGCCCGACGCCGGCGGAGCGAGCGCTGCGGTGCTGAACGTCACCACCATCGCCTCGGCCGCTGGCTACTGGACCGTCTTCCCCACGGCCGCCGGATCACCTCCGAACGCAGCGAACATCAACTCCATCGGGCCGTTCCACACGGCAGCCAACCAGGTGATCGTGCCGCTCGACGCCGAGGGCGACTTCAGCGTCTACAGCCAGAGCGGCGGGCACCTCATCGCCGACCTCGTCGGGCTGATGACCGGTGACGCAGCGCCCGTCTCGACCGACGGGCTGTTCGTGCCGCTGTCGACACCCACCCGCTTCCTCGACACCCGCTCCGCAGCCATCAACCCGCTCGGCGGCACCCAGGCACCGCTCCCCGGCTGGAACCTCGAAGTGCCGGTTGCCGGCAACCCGGCCTTCGGTGGCGCCGCTGTCAGCGCGCTGGCACTGAACCTCACGGTCACCGATGCACTGGCCGAGGGCTACGTCAGCGTCAGCCCCGCCGGCGCCAACGACCCGAACGTCAAGTCGCGCGGCACCTCGACGTTGAACATCGTCCGGGCCGGCCAGACGCTGCCGAACCACGCCACCGTCGCGATCTCGCCGCGCGGCTTCGACGTGTTCGTCCAGTCCGGCGCGAACGTGATCGCCGACGTGTCGGGGTACTACCTCGGCGCGCCGGTGGCCGCTGCTGCGTACGGCACCCCCCGGAACGTCGTCCCGTCGCCCTTCGGCTGTCTCGGGGTCGCCGTACGACCGGTCGGCGAGATCGTCTGGGGCTCGAGCCCGGCGGCCGTCATCGATGCACAGCAGCGGCTGCTCGATCTCGGCTTCTGGCTCAGTGCCGCCGACGGCAGCTACGGCCTGACGACCACCCAGGCGGTGATGGCCTTCCAGAAGTGGACGGGCCTGCCCCGCACCGGCCGGGTCAACGAGTCCACCGCCGTCGCCCTCAACCGCACCGTCTGCCGGCCGGCGCCCACGCGCCCCGGAAGCGATCTCTTCATCGTCGACAAGGCGAAGCAGCTCGGGTACGTCGTCCGGAACGGCAGGACCGTGTGGGTGCTGAACGTGTCGACCGGCGGCGGGTACGCCTACAAGGCCATCGACCAGAAGACGGGCGCCGCCATCAGCGACGTCGCCAACACGCCGGCCGGCACCTTCCGGGTCTACCGGGTGCACGACGAGCCGGCGTACGCCGGATCGCTCGGCGTCCTCTACCGGCCGCGGTTCTTCAACGGTGGCATCGCCGTGCACGGGTACAAGAGCGTGCCCAACTACCCGGCCTCGCACGGTTGCATCCGAGTCAGCAACGCCGCAATGGATCTGCTCTGGGGCATCAAGGCCATGCCGATGGGCTCGACCGTCATCGTCCACGACTAGTCACCACCGGGCGGGCGAGTACGATCGGCTGCACGTGAAACGGGTCCTGTGAGGCCCGTACGTGGAGGTGGATCCTGATGCAAGCCGAGGGTGGCCGTACGGTCATGTCGGCCGACGACGTGCGGCGGGCGATCATCCGCATCGGGCACGAGATCGTCGAGCGGAACCATGGCACCCAGGGCGTCGTGCTCGTGGGCCTGCAGCGCGGCGGCGTGTGGATCGCCGAGCAGTTGGCCAAGGCGATCGCCCGCAGCGAAGGCCTCGACGCGATGCCGGTCGGCACGCTCGACGTGTCGTTCTACCGCGATGACGTCGGGCTGCGGCCCATCGTGCCGGGC
>JBEGOE010000104.1:0-3417 GCA_041182165.1 Actinomycetota bacterium | reverse complement strand
TGAGCGCGTCGGTGACGAGGCGTGCGGGCAGCCCCTCGTCACCGGCGCGCGAACGGACGCGGCGCTTGGTCTGGAGCAGAGACAGCAGGACGGTGCGCTGATGCGTGATGACGGCGAGGGCGTGGGGCGTCCCCTGCTCGATCGCCATGAGGACCTTGAGCATCAGCTCGTCGCGGGGCGGCGGCTCGTCGGCCGGCACCGCCTCCCACCACGCGCCCAGCTCCTCACGACCGGCCGGCGGGATGCCGTAGACCTTCTGCCCCGGCGCCGCGTCGGCCGTGCCCGGCCGCAGCTCGACCAGGCCGTCACGCTCGAGCCGGTCGAGCGTGGTGTACACCTGCCCGCCGTTGAGCGGCCAGACGCCGCCGGTGGCGACCTCGAACTCGCTCTTCAACTGGTACCCGTGGCGCGGCCCCTCGCGGAGCAGCGCCAGCAGTCCCTCTCGTACGGCCATAGATACCGAGTATCTACCTACCCGGTATGCATGTCAACCCGAGTTCTGTTCCCGCATGCGGAGTCCCAGCGCGTCATGGTGACGCGCTGCGGCTCCGCATCCGGCAGTCAGGCGAGGTTGGAGGACCTCGGGTAGATGTCGGCGGGGTCGGTGACGATGTTGACGATCGACGGGGCGCCGGATGCGAAGGCGCGGTCGAGGGCGGGGCCGATCTGGGCCGGAGCGGTGACCAGCTCGCCGTTGCCGCCGAGGGCGGTGGCGATCTGGTCGTAGCGGCAGCCGGGCTGCAGGTCGCACGCCATGTCCCACCCGTAGCTCGCCTGCATCGGGTGCTTCTCGAGGCCCCACATCCCGTTGTTGCCGATGACGATCACGACCGGCAACTGGTGACGCACGAGCGTGTCGAAGTCCATCAGGCTGAAGCCCGCCGCGCCGTCGCCCATCATCACGACGACCTGGCTGTCGGGACGGGCCACCCGCGCCGCGATGGCGTAGCCGAGGCCGTTGCCGAGGCAGCCGTACGGGCCGGTGTCGAGCCAGCCGCCGGGCTGCTGCACCTCGACGAACTTGCCGGCGTACGACGCGAAGTCGCCACCGTCGCAGATGACGACTGCGTCGTCGGCCAGGCGCTTGCCGAGCTCGCCGTAGATGCGGCTCGGGCGCACCGGCGTCGAGTCGTCCCCGAGCAGCGAGGCATCACTGGCGATGGCCGCGGTCTCGGCGTCGCGCAGCTCGGTGATCCAGGCCTCGTGGTCGACACGGTCGCCGGTGTGGTTCGCGAGCGCCCGCAGGATCAGCGCCGCGTCGCCGGCCACCGTGGGCACGCTGACGTGGTGCGCCCGCTGGGCGTCGCTGTCGACGATGTGGGCCACCTGCGCGCTGCCGAACCGGCCGAAGCCGAGACGGAAGTCGAGCGGCGTGCCGAGCACGACCACCAGGTCGGCTCGCTTCTTCAGCAGGCCTCGGGTGCGGAGGAACGAGAGCTCGTGCCGGGCCGGCAGCGTGCCACGGCCGAGGCCGTTGAAGAAGCAGGGCACGCGGAGGTGCTCGACCGCGGCGCGCAGCTCGTCCCACGCGCCGTCCCAGTAGACGTCACTGCCGACGATGAACGCCGGCCGCTCGGCCTGAGCGATCAGCCGGGCGATCACCGCGAGCTCGTCGTCGTCGGGCGCCTGCCCCTTGCCGGTGCACGGGTCGACGTCGGGCAGCTCACCCGTCGCCGCGCCGAACACGTCGAGCGGGAAGTCGAGGAACACCGGGCCGCGGTGCGGGGCGAGGGCGAGCGTGGCCGCGTCGTGCACCATCGCCGCGGCGCGACTCGGGTCCTTCACGGTGGCGGCCGACTTGGTGATCGACTGCACCACCGGCACATGGTCGAACTCCTGCAGGGAACCTGATCCCCAACGGCCCTCGGGCGCACGGCCGCCCATCACGACCACCGGCGAGCCGTTGAACCACGCCGTCGTGATGGCCGACACGCCGTTGGTGATGCCGGGCCCGGCCGTCAGCGCGGCGAAGCCCGGGCGCCGGGTGAGCTTGGCGTACGCCTCGGCAGCGAAGGTGGCGGTCTGCTCGTGCCGGGTGTCGACCACGCGCATCCCCTGGTCGCGCGCCGCGTCGTAGAGCGGCCAGATGTGGCCGCCGTTCAACGTGAACATCACGTCCGTCCCGAACTGCAGCATCGCCGCCACGGCCTGCTGCCCTGCATGTCCTTCGATCATCGTCCCCATGGCCGCCAGCATCGCGCGGCGGAGCACTCAGAACGACCGAATCCGTCAGAAGGACCCACTCTGTTCAGAAGGAGTGGTAGCCGCCGTCGATGGTGATGACGTCGCCGGTGTGGTAGCTGCTGCCGCCGCAGGCGAGGTAGACGGCGAGGGCGCCGAAATCGTCGGGACGACCCCAACGGCGCATCGGCACACGGGGCAGCACGTTCTGGACGAACTTGTCCCAGCCGAACGCGCCGGCGGTCATGTCGCTCTCGATCCAGCCCGGCAGGATCGCGTTGCAGCGGATGCCGTGGCGGGCGTGCTCGACGGCGATGCCCTTCATCATCGAGATGACGGCGCCCTTCGAGCCGGCGTAGTGCTGGCCCTTCTGCTGGCCGAACTTGGCCGAGCCCGACGTCGTGAACACGACCGAGCCGCCGTTGCCCTGGCCCACCATCTGCTTCACGGCCTCCTGTGCCGTGTAGAACGCGCCGTCGAGGTTCACGCGCAGCACGCGGTGCCACTCCTCGTCGCTCATGCCGACGAAGCTCGGGGCCTGGCCGCCGACACCGGCGTTCACGAAGCACGAGTCGACCGACCCGAGCTCGGCGACGGTGGTCTGCATCGCCTCGACCACGGCCGCCTGGTCGCCGACATCGCACACGAGATCGAGCACCCGGCCGCCGTGGACCCGCAGTTGCTCGGCCGCAGCGGTGTTCTTGGCGGCGTTCGTGCCCCAGATCGCGACGCTGGCGCCATGGGTGGCCAGGGCGTCTGCCATGCCGAGGCCGATGCCTCCGTTACCCCCGGTGACCAGGGCGACGTGTCCAGTGAGGTCGAAGAGCGATGTGGTGATGGGCACGTCGGGAACCTACTGCCATGACCCTGCCCGGGCGCCGACCCAACGGTAGCGTGGCGGCGCCATGGCTCTTCCCGACATCCACGAACCGGCCGACCTCCGCGGCCTCTCGTACCCCGACCTGTACGAGTTGGCCGGCGAGATCCGCGACTTCGTGGTCCAGGCGGTCGCCGAGAACGGCGGCCATCTCGGGTCGAACTTGGGCGCGGTCGAGCTGACCCTGGCGTTGCACCGGGTGTTCGACTCGCCCACCGACGCGATCATGTGGGACACGGGCCACCAGGCGTACGTGCACAAGCTCGTCACCGGTCGCCAGGTCGGCTTCGAGCAGCTCCGTCAGGCCAACGGCCTCTCCGGCTACCCCAGCCGCGAGGAGAGCCCGCACGACCTCATCG
>JBEGOE010000103.1:0-3318 GCA_041182165.1 Actinomycetota bacterium | reverse complement strand
CGGCTCGAGCGATTCCTGGGCCCGGGTGCGCCAGCGGCGCCACATGCCGCCGCCGTAGTAGGCCAGGCTGCCGGGCTCGGCCTCGCCGTAGCCGTTGTAGTACGTGAGGCAGTTGCGCAGCGGCGCGGTGGCGAGGTCGACCTCGCGGCAGTGCTGGGCGTAGGCGTCCTCGGCCTCTGGGGTGACGTCGACCCGGTCGTGGCCGCCGGCCCGCAGGTGCTCGAGCATCCACGTGACGTACTCGGCGTGCAGCTCGATCGAGTCGGTGAAGTTGAAACTGCCCCCACCGCCCTGCGGGCCGGTGATGACGAACAGGTTCGGGAAGCCGTTGCTGTGCACCCCGAGGAACGTGCGGGTGCCGCCCTCGGTCCACTTCTGGCGCAGGCTGCGGCCGTCGGCGCCCACCACCATGTCGAACGTCGCCGCCGCCATCCAACGGAAGCCCGTGGCGTGGATGAGCACGTCGAGCGGGTACGACGTGCCGTCGTGCACCACGCCGTGCTCGTCGATGCGCTGCACGCCGACCGGGGCGGTGTCGACGAGGTGCACGTTCGGCAGGTTGAACGTGGGCAGGTACTGGTCGTGGAACGTCGGGCGCTTGCAGCCATAGGGGTAGTAGGGCTTCAGCGCGGCGGCGGTGACGGGGTCGAGCACGATGGCGTCGACCCGGGCGCGGATCTGCTCCATGATGCGGAAGTTGGTGCGCAGTTGGGCCTCGACCATCTCGTCGACGGTGAGCTTGCGCTCGTGCTCCTTCACCTCTTTGTAGGTGTCGACCTTGCCCGACAGGTAGTCGTCGTTGGCCTGCATCGCGGTGCGCCCGGCGGCGATGCGGGCGAAGCGCTGCCGCCGCGCCCGCGCCCAGCCCGGGTCGTGCGACCACGCCTCGGCCTCCTCGGCGGTGGTGGCCCGCTGGTCGCGCACGTCGACGGTGGAGGGGGTGCGCTGGAACACGAACAGTTCGCCTGCCACCTTGGCGATCTCGGGGATGACCTGCACGGCCGTGGCGCCGGTGCCGATGATGCCGACGCGCTTGCCGGTGAGGTCGATGTCGTAGCGCCAGCGCGACGTGTGGAACGACTCGCCCGCGAACAACTCCATGCCGTCGATGCGCGCCAGTTGCGGGGTGGTGAGGATGCCGTTGGCCAGCACGACGAAACGGGCCCGCATTGCGTCGCCGCGATCGGTGCGCACCGTCCACCGGCGCGTCGACTCGTCCCAGTTCATGCCGTCGACGGCAGTGTGGAACAGGCAGTGGTCGTAGAAGCCGCTGCGCTCGGCCAGCGACTGGCAGTACTCGAAGATCTCGAAGCCCGAGGCGAACTTCATCGACGGGATGTAACCGGTCTCGTCGAGCAGCGGCAGATAGCTGTAGGCCTCGATGTCGCAGGCCACGCCCGGGTACCGGTTCCAGTACCAGGTGCCGCCCACGTCGCCGGCCTTCTCGCAGAAGCGCACGTCGACGAACCCGGCGTCGCGCAGGCGGTGCCACAGCAGCAGCCCGGCGAACCCGGCACCCACGACGAGGACATCGCACTCGTCGGTGAGCGGCTCGCGGGCGACGGGTGGGGCGGAGTAGACGTCGGCCAGGTAGCGGGCGAACTGGCCGTCCATCGTCGTGAAGCCGGCCGCACCCCGGCGGGCATCGTTGAACTCGCGGTAGCGGGCCTGCGCCTCGTCGTCGAACACCGCACCCGTCGGCAACGGCGGCAGGGCCTTGCGCGACTCGTCGGTCTCGACGGCGTAGCCGGTGGCGTCGATGCGCACCGGTGCGGCGGCGGCACGTGTTGCGAACCGCGTCAACCCGGTGACCGGATCCACCCACATCGACATCGCTCACCCCCGTTCGCGCTCGCCGTCCACACTACGTAGCCACCGCTCAGATCCCGGACCGCGCTCGTGTCGTCAGCGAAGCACGGGTTCTTCTGCGGGTGATTTATGGTCTCGTCCATGGAAGGTCGCATGGGTGCTCCGGCAGCGGAACGGTGGGCGTTCGAGCTGCAGCAGTGGGGCATCCCGGCCCACATCCTCGAGCAGGCTCCGCAGTCACCCTGGATCCATCCCACCGAGAGTTTCCGGCCGACGGCCGAGCCGACGGTTGCGGTGACCCCGTCGTACCGCCGTGCGCTCGAGGCGCTCGACGACGCGCTGCGGCACGGCGATGGCGATGGGTCGGTGCTCGACGTGGGGTGTGGCGGAGGGCGGGCCTCGCTGGTGCTCGTGCCACCGGCCCGGTTGCTGGTCGGTGTCGATCAGCAGGCGAGCATGCTCGAGATGTTCACTGCCGAGGCGACCGCTCGCGGCATCGAGGCACGGACAGTGCTCGGCGCATGGCCGGCCGTGGCGACCCAGGTACCCGCGTGTGATGTCGTCGTGTGCCATCACGTGTTCTTCAACGTGGCCGATCTCGTCCCGTTCGTCGTCGCCCTCACCGAGCACGCGCGTCGGCGAGTGGTGGTGGAGATGCCGATGCAGCATCCACTCGCCAACCTCTCGGCTGCGTGGAAGCGGTTCTGGGACCTCGACAGGCCGACTGGGCCGACGGCGCGCGATGCAGCCACCGTGCTGCGAGAGGCGGGTCTCGCCGTGAACATCGACGAGTTCGATCAGCCCGACCCGAAGGCGAGCCGTAGCGAGGTGACCGACAGCGATGTCGAGCACACCCGCGTCAGGTTGTGCCTCACTGCCGACCGCGACCCGGAGGTGCGCGCGTTCCTCGAACAACTCCCTCGACCGCTGCGGCGGATCGCGACCCTCTGGTGGGACGTCTGAGAACCGGCGGCCCACACGGCGACTCACATGGCGACTCACATGGCGACGGCACCGTGCCGTGGTTGGCGACGGGCTGCTGGGTGCGGGCGTGGATCGAGTTCGCCGACGGCACTCGCGACGACACCAGCGTGGTGGCGTGGCTGCAATTGCCCTCGCTGATGGCCGATGTCCGGTTGCCCGGGCCCACGGCGGCCGGGGTCGACCCGGCGCGGCGCTCGTTGGCCGAGTGCACCCCGGCCGAACTGCGGTCGATCGCCGACAGCGAGTCGTCGAGCGGGTACACCACCTGCACGACAGTGGAGGTGGGCGGTGACGGGGTTCGACGGGCGACCGCCGAGTGGCACACCCGTGGGCACGGCACGGCGTTCCAGCCGGTGTCGGCCTTCCCCGAGCCGGGCCTGTTGGAGTGGAACGACGATGGCACGGTGATGATCGAGCGGGCACCGAGCGGGGCGTATGTCGAGGAGTGGCGGTTGGTCCCGGGGTCGCGCTCGGGTCAGGCGCATCGGCGCCTCGACACCCGCACCGACCTGTTCGTCGCCGGGC
>JBEGOE010000102.1:0-3642 GCA_041182165.1 Actinomycetota bacterium | reverse complement strand
GCTCGATGCCGTCGAGGTCGATCGGAGCGACCGGAGCGACCGGAGCGATCGGGGCGACCGGAGTGACCGGCGTGAACGGTTCGGTCACTGGCGATGCGGTCTCGGACATGGCGCCGAGGCTAGCGAGCGGCCGCCAGATCCTCCAGGCGCTGCAGGTCGACCTCGGTGCCGACAGCACGCGGGCGGACGGCCCGTCGGGGTGTGTCCGGCCGGTGGCAGGGTGGCCTACTGTTCGCCACGTGGCCATGGTCCGACTCGACAGCATCACCAAGGTCTTCGACGGCGTCACAGCGGTCGACGACGTCAGCCTCGAGGTCGCCGACCACGACTTCATGATCCTCCTCGGGCCATCCGGCTGCGGCAAGAGCACGTTGCTGCGGATCGTTGCCGGGCTCGAGATGCCGACGTCCGGCGACGTGATCATCGGTGACACGCTGGTGAACGACGTCGAGCCGAAGCGGCGCGACGTGGCGATGGTGTTCCAGAGCTACGCGCTCTACCCGCACAAGACCGTGCGGGCGAACATCGAATTCCCCCTCAAGGTGCGCAGGGTCGACAAGGCGACGCGCGCTGCCGAGGCCGAGCGCGCCGCCGAGGCCCTGGGCCTCACCGAGTACCTCGGGCGCAAGCCGGGCCAGCTGAGCGGTGGCCAGCGCCAGCGCGTGGCGCTCGCCCGTGCCATCGTGCGCCGGCCGGCGGTGTTCTGCATGGACGAGCCGTTGTCCAACCTCGATGCCAAGCTCCGCGGCGAGACCCGCGCCGAGCTCGTCGCGCTCCACCAGCGGCTCGACTCGACGTTCCTCTACGTCACCCACGACCAGATCGAGGCGATGACGATGGGTTCGCACGTCGCCGTCATGAGCCGCGGCCGGCTCGAGCAGGTGGGCTCGCCGAGCGAGGTCTTCGCGAAGCCGGCGTCGGTGTTCGTGGCCCAGTTCATCGGCACGCCGCCGATGAACATCCTGCCCGCCGGCCTCGTCGAGCCCGGCGACGTGCTGGTGGGTGCGCGGCCCGAGCACCTCGGCGTCGACGACGCATCTCCGGTGCGCGGTCGTGTCACCCTGGTGGAGCACCTGGGCCACGAGACGCTCGTCCACCTCCGCGTGGGCGAGACACCGGTGGTCGTGCGCACGCAGGCCGACGCTGCGGTGCCCGCGGTGGGTGCCGAAGTGGGCCTCGACGTGCCGGTGACGCATCGCCACCGCTTCGACGCCGTCTCGGGCCGGAGGATCGACACATGAGCCGCCGGCTGCGCGAGTGGCCGCTCGCGTTCGCGATGCTCGCCCCGTCGGTCGTGATCCTGGTGACCTTCGTGATCTATCCACTCGTGCGTGCCATCTGGCTCGGGCGCCAGCGGTGTGACGCACTGGCGAACTGCTATCGCACGAACGGCTGGCGGCAGTACGTCGACGTCGCCCAGAGCCGCGAGTTCCAGCACGCGCTGTGGGTCACCGTGAAGTTCGCGTTGCTCACGGTGCCGGTCGGGGTCGCGCTCGGGCTCGGCCTCGCCGTGCTGGCCGACCGCCAGCTGCGCGGGTTCCGCTTCTTCCGCACCGTCTTCTCGAGCACGGTCGCGACGTCGGTCGCGGTCGCCTCGCTGATGTGGCTCTTCCTGCTGCAGCCGTCGCGCGGCGTGCTCGCCAACATCGAGTGGCTCAACTCGATGTTCCCGGTGCTGAAGAGCCCGGGCCTGCTGAACGACCCCGGCACCGCACTCACCAGCGTCGCCGTGTCGAGCATCTGGGCGAACCTGGGGTTCACCTTCATCGTCGTCACGGCGGGCCTGCAGAGCATCCCTCGCGAGTTGCAGGAGAGCGCCTACGTCGACGGAGCGGGCGCGTGGCGGCGGTTCACGAACGTGACGGTGCCGATGCTGTCACCGACGCTCGTGTTCGTTGCCGTGGTGCTCACCAGCCGTGCGTTCCAGGCCTACGGCGAGATCGATCTCCTCACGAATGGCGGGCCGGTGCCGCAGGACAGCACCACCACGATCACCTATCTCATCTACGGCAGCAGCTCGATCGCGAAGAGCGACGCCGGCCTGCAGTCGTCGGTCGCGGTGCTGCTGTTCGTGGTGCTGCTGCTCGTGTCGGGCCTCCAGCTGCGGGGACTCGGGAGGCGGGTGCACTATGGCAGTTGAGATGATCGCCACCGAGGCGCCGGGGCCGCGGCGCGTCCGCGCCGACGATACCGCGATCGGCATGGACACTGTGCGGCGTGGTTGGCCGATGGTGCTGCGGTACCTGGTGCTCGCGTTCGTCGCGGCGCTGGTGCTGCTGCCGGTGTACACCACCCTCGTGGCGGCCCTGAAGCCGGGTGGCAAGGTGCTCGACCGACCGTTCGTGCCCGAGCACCTCACGCTCCAGGTCTTCCGCGACGCGTGGACCGAGGGGCGCCTCGGCCGCTACCTGCTCAACTCCACCGTCGTCGCCGTGGCCGTCACCACCACCCAGCTCGTCACGTCCGTGCTCGCCGCGTACGCATTCGCGTTCCTGCGCTTCCCGCTGAAGACGTTCTGGTTCGCGGTGTTCCTGTCGACCCTGCTCGTGCCACTCGAGACCACCCTGGTGGTGAACCGCCGCACCGTCGACTCGCTCGGCTGGCTCAACACCTACCAGGGCCTCGCCGTGCCGTTCCTGGCGACTGCGTTCGGCACGTTCCTCATGCGCCAGGTCTTCATGCAGATCCCGAAAGAGCTCCGCGAGGCGGCCGAGATGGACGGCCTCGGGCACCTCGGCTTCCTGCGCGAAGTCGCGCTGCCCCTGGTGCGTCCTACGCTCGGCGCGCTCGCCCTGTTCTCGTTCCTCGCCAGCTGGAACCAGTACCTGTGGCCCAATCTCATCACGACCGAAGAGGACATGAACACCGTGCAAACCGGACTCCGACTGCTCAACTCGAGCGTGCCCGACATCGAACGGTTCAACGTGCCGATCGCCGGCACGATCATCGCCGCCCTGCCGATCGCGCTCGTGCTCATCGCGTTCCAGCGCCAACTCGTGCGTGGCCTCACCGCTGGCGCGGTGAAGGGATGAGCCCCGCCGTGCACGCCGGCCGCCGGCGCGTCGTGCTGTTCGTCGCAGTCGCCTCGTTGGCCGTCGCCGCGTGCAGCGGTGGCGGCGGCGACTCGCTCAGCAACGCGGGCAACACCACGCCTGCACCGGCCACTAGCGCGGCCCCCGGCGATACCACGGCCGGCACCACCGGCATGACGGCTGCTCCCTCCACCACGGTCGCCGACGCATTGGCAGACCTGCCCACCTGCAACACCGGTGCGCTCGACTCGGCCACCGGTCCGGTCGAGATCACCTTCTGGCACGGCATGACGGCCGACCTCGAGAAGGAGCTCAGCCGCCTCACCGACCAGTACAACTCGTCGCAGTCGAAGGTGACGGTGACCCTGCAGAACCAGGGCGGTTACGAGCAGGTGATCGACAAGTACATGCAGTCCGGGCAGGACAGTCGGCCCGACCTGGTGCAGGCACCGGAGTACGCGGTGCAGCTGTTCCGTGACACCGACTCGTTCATCCCGGTCGAGGCGTGCAGCAACGACGCCGGGTACGACACGTCGGCCCTGCTGCCGTCGGCCGTGAACGCGTACGCCACCGGTGGCGTGCAGTGGGCGATGCCGTTCAACGTCAGCAA
>JBEGOE010000101.1:0-4529 GCA_041182165.1 Actinomycetota bacterium | reverse complement strand
GCGAGACTCAGGCCGAGACCAGCTTGCGGTCGTCGGCGTCGGAGCGGAGGAGGTCGGTGCTGAGCCGGAAGCCCACACCGCGCACGGTGTGGATGAAGCGAAGCTCGGGGGCGAGCTTCTGCAGCTTGCGGCGCAGGTTCGACAGGTGCACATCGACGACATGGGTGTCGCCCACCCAGTTCGGGCCCCACACCTCCTCGAGGAGCTGGGCCCGGGCCCGCACCTCGGCGGGGTGACGGCACAGCTGCTCGAACAGTGCGAACTCGATGCGGGTGACGGGCACGTCCTGGCCCTGCACCTGGATCTCCTTGCGGCCCACGTCGACGGTGAGCGGGCCGATGGTGATGAGCGATGCGGCCATCGGGTCCCAGCGGGTGTGCACGTTGCGCGGCCTGCGGAGGAGGGCCTGGCACTTCGCGGCGAGCTCGTCAGGGGTGATCGGCACGGACACGGCGTCGTCAGCACCGGCACGGAGCGCACGGATGCGGGCGGCGTCGGCACCGGGGGGAGCAATGCCGACGATGTACGCATCCGTGAGCCCGCGCACGGTGTCGAACAGGGTGCCGCCCTTGGGGCTGGCGAGCTCGAGGTCGATCAAGAGCACGTCGGGGGAGAAGGACTCGGCCAGCATCAGCGCAGCCGAGCCCTCGGTCGTCGCGCTGACCGAGAAGCCACGCTCTCGGAGGGCGACGCCGACGACGCGGCGCAAGAGTGCATCGTTCACCGCAAGCAACACCCGAGGTGCGAGTTGTGCGTCTGGTTCCATCCGTAGTCTCCGCAATCATCCGTGATCCACGTGCAGTCGCACACGCGGTCGAGAAGGTCATCGGCGCCACCCCTTCGAATCTGAAGGGTGATGTTGGAGTGAGACGGTCTGGGTGTCGGCGACCGTCCGGCCGTAGCGTGAACTGTCATGCAGGAGATGGCAGCGGCGCTGCGCACCCAGGTGTCGGCACGCAAGCCGGTCGACGCGCGCGAGCGTGAGGCGATCGCCGAGTTCGTCGACCAGGTCGATCGGCTCGATCGCCCGTTCGACGAGCACGCCGATCGCGTCCATGTCACCGCGTCGGCCATCGTCACCAGCGACCGGGGTGTCGCGCTGCACCTCCACAAGCGGCTCGATCTGTGGCTGCAGCCCGGCGGTCACATCGAGGCGGGCGAGACGCCGTGGGCCGCTGCGCTGCGCGAAGCGGTCGAGGAGACCGGCCTGCCGGTCACGTTCGCAGGCGATGCAGGCGGGCCGGCGCTGCTGCACGTCGACGTGCACCCCGGGCCGCGCAAGCACCGGCACCTCGATGTCCGCTACCACCTCGTGTCACCGCACGTGCCGCCCGCGCCCGCCGAGGGTGAGAGCCAGGACGTGCGCTGGTTCCCGTGGTACCGGGCGATCGCGAGGGCCGACCCGGGACTCGAGGGGATCCTGCGCGCGCTGCAGCCGGGCACGCCGCAGCTCCGGCCGGCGCGGGCCTCCGACGCTGCGGGCTGCGCACACGTGTACCTGCGCTCACGTCGGTTCGGTATCCCCGACGTGCCCACGGTGCACGCCGACCGTGAGGTGAAGCGGTGGTGGGCCGACGAGGTGGTCGGCCACCTCGACGTGACGGTGGCCGAGATCGACGACACCGTCGTGGGAGTGATGGTCCTCGATGCCGGTGGCGCCGGTCGCGGCTGGATCGAGCAGCTCTACCTCGACCCGGCGTGGATGGGCCGTGGCCTCGGCGTCCGGCTCGTCGATCGGGCCCAGGAGCGCTTCACCGCCGGCCTCGACCTGTGGAGCTTCCAGGCCAACCTGCCTGCGCAGCGGTTCTTCGAGCGGCTCGGGTTCGTGGCGGTCGAGCGCACCGACGGCCGGGGGAACGAGGAGCGAGCCCCCGACGTCCGGTACGCGTGGGTCCCCTGAATGGGATCGTCGATCCACCCGTGGTGGCGCGACGCCGTCGTTTACCAGATCTACGTCCGCTCGTTCAGCGACGCGAACGGTGACGGGCGCGGTGACCTCGCCGGGGTGATCGACCGCCTCGACCACATCGCCGAGCTGTCGGTCGACGCCATCTGGCTCACCCCGTGCTACCCGTCGCCGCAACTCGACCACGGCTACGACATCAGTGACTACTTCGACATCGAGCCGATGTACGGCGACCTCGCCACCTTCGATCGTCTGGTCGGGTCGGCGCGCCAGCTCGGCCTCCGCGTGCTGATGGACGTCGTGCCGAACCACTGCAGCGACCGCCACGGTTGGTTTCGGGCGGCGCTCGGCTCGCCCCGGGGCAGTCGCGAGCGCGAGCGGTTCTGGTTCCGTGACGGCAAGGGTGAGTACGGCGAGCTGCCACCCAACAACTGGCGGGCGGTGTTCGGCGGGTCGGCGTGGAGCCGCATCACCGAGCCCGACGGCACGCCGGGCCAGTGGTACCTGCACACGTTCACGCCGTGGCAGCCCGACTTCGACTGGAGTCACCCGGATGTCGTCGAGCACTTCGACGCGATGCTCCGCTTCTGGTTCGACCGGGGTGTCGAGGGATTCCGGGTCGACGCGGTCACGGTGGTCGGCAAGGATCCGTCGTTGCCCGATGCGCCACCGGCCGCGCCCGGCACCGCCGAGACCGACGTGTGGGCGCACAACCCCTACACGGTGTTCTGGCCGACGGCCCACGACCACTGGCGGCACTGGCGTGCGCTCATCGACACCTACGAGGAGCGCCACCCCGGCCGCTCGCTCGTCACGGTCAGCGAGGCGTACACCCCGCAGCGGCCCGACCTGCTGCTCGGCTACGTGCAACCCGACCAGTTCCACCAGAGCTTCTGCTTCGACCTGATGCTGAGCCCGTGGCACGCGGGGCTCATCCGCGAGTCGGTGGGTGGCGCGTACGACGCGCTCAGCGCCGCCGGCGCGCCGCTGACGTGGACGCTCAACAACCACGACACCCAGCGGGCTGTCACGCGCTACGGCCGCGCCGACGCGACCTCGCCGGACAGCTGGACCGGCAACAACCTCGTGTACACCGATGCGCCGGTCGACGTCGAGGTCGGCACGCGTCGCGCCCGGGCGATGATCGTCTTCACCGCCGCGCTGCCCGGTTCGCTGTACCTCTACCAGGGTGAGGAGCTCGGTTTGCCCGAGGTGCTCGACATCCCCGACGACCGTCGTCAGGACCCGATCTTCATCCGCACCCAAGGTCGCGAGATCGGTCGTGACGGGTGCCGTGTGCCACTGCCCTGGACCCCCGATCCGTCCGGCGCGTTCGGTTTCTCGCCGACCGTGACCGACCCGGCCGATCCGGCCGATCCGGCCGATCCGGCCGATCCGGCCGATCCGGCCGACGTGGTCGCTCCGTGGATGCCGACGCCGGACGGCTGGGGCCGGTGGGCGGTCAGCGGGCAGGTCGACGACGACGCCTCGATGCTGTCGCTGTACCGGCGGCTGCTGGCCATGCGCAAGGTGCTCGACCCGATGGCACCCCTCGACTGGCTGCTCGCCGAGAGCACCGAGATCGTCGCCTTCCGACGCGGGGACGTGGTCACGGTGATGAACGTGTCTGGCCACGACGTCGTCCTGCCCACCGAGATCACAGCAGGCGCGGAGCCGATGCTGTCGTCCCATCCGGGTGCCGCTGACGCGGCGGTCGTGCCCGCCGACTCGTGCCTGTGGCTGCGCGCGCCTCGGCTGCGCTGACTCCCGGGCCCACCCGGATGGGCGGTTGACCGATCGAACAGACGTTCGATAGGTTCGCGGCATGGGGTTCAACAACCCGGACATGCCGTGGAAGGAGGTCGAGGCGCTGCTGTCGGGCCGCGACCCGGCGGTGACCCAGGCTGGGGTCCGGGGTAAGGACGGCCGTACCCCGGGCTCACCGTCGTGGAACGCCGGTGGCGACGGCCCGGCCTGGAGCCGCAAGCGGCAGCCGTTCGAGCCGGCGACCGTGCCGACGCGCACTGCGGCCGGCAGCACGCCCTACGCCGAGCTGCACTGCCACTCGAACTTCTCGTTCCTCGATGGCGCCTCGCACCCTGAGCAGCTCGCCGAGGAGGCCGCCCGGCTGGGACTCGAGGCGCTCGCCCTCACCGACCACGACGGACTCTACGGCGTGGTGCGCTTCGCCGAGGCCGCTCGTGCCGTGGGGCTGCCCACGGTGTTCGGCGCCGAGATCACGGTCACGTCGTTGCACGGCAGCACGGCGCGCGCCGAGGCCGCTACCGATCGGCAGGTGCCCATCGCCACCGACACCGAGCGCCACGAGCCCGACCCGCACGGCCATCATCTGCTCGTGTTGGCGGACGGCCCACAGGGTTACGGCCGTCTGGCCCGGGCGCTCAGCCTCGGGCACCTCGCCGGCGAGAAGGGGTCACCGCAGTTCACCCTGCCCGACCTCGCCGAGGTGGGGGCCGGCCACTGGTGGGTGCTCACCGGGTGCCGCAAGGGCACGGTGCCCGCCGCCCTGCTGGCAGAGGGCCCGGCAGCGGCGCGGCGCGAGCTGCAGCGTTTGGTCGAACTGTTCGGCCGCGACCGCGTGGTGGTCGAACTGTGGGACCAC
>JBEGOE010000100.1:0-3674 GCA_041182165.1 Actinomycetota bacterium | reverse complement strand
ACCCGGGTACGCGCCCTCCGGCGACACGACGCCGTGCGGCGCAGCTGCCGCCTCCCTGATCTCGCGACGGGTGCAGGTGCAGCGGTACACGAGGCCGCGCTCGTGCAGCTGCGCGATCGCGTCGCGGTAGAGGTCGAAACGCTCCGACTGGCGGACCACCGGGCCGTCGTGGACGAGCTCGAGCGCTGCGAGGTCGGCCAGCTGACCGACCTCGTGGACCGGCGACGAGGTGACCGGGTCGAGGTCGTCCATCCGAACGACGAAGTCGCCGCCCTGGGAACGCGCCGAGAGCCACGCCACGAGCGACGTGCGCAGGTTGCCGACATGGAGCGAACCGGTCGGAGAAGGTGCGAACCGGCCACGCATCCGCACAGTCTGCCGACCCGGGCACCACCGGGAGGCGCTGCGCGGCTCGTCAAGATTCATCGAAGGCCGTCACGCGTCGTCCACCGCGCGGAAATGCAGGTCATCAACCGCGGGCTGCCTGCCGACAACACATGGAACTACAGATGTGATCGCCACGTGACGAGACGCGGCGAGCAAGAGCCAGAGGACGAACGTGGACGAGGTGAAGCCGGGCGCGTCGAGAGGGGTCGGGACCGGCGGCGCAAGCGACGACCGTCCGCTCGACGTCCGGGTCGCCGACGGCGCGCTCCGACACGTGATCGCCAACCTCACGGGGCTGCAACTGCTGCTGCTGCCGCTCGCATTGGCGGTCGCCCTCGTGACCAGGAACCACGTCGATTCGGATCGGCTGACCGTCTGGGTCCTCATCGCACTCGTGACCAACGTTGCCGTCGTGGCCGCCTGCGCCCGGTTCAGGAAGAGCGGGCCGCTCGATCGGCTCGACGTGGCCCTGGCCGCCATCGCCCACGCCGGGATCGGTGTGCTCGCAGGGGCGAGCCCGTGGGTCGCCGGCGACGGCGCCCGTGACATGTTGCTCCTCTTCACGCTCATCTCCGCGGTGAGCGGTGCCGTCAGTGCCGCCGCGTGTGCCGGTCGCCGGGACATCTACGTTGCGTTCATCGCCCCGATCATGGTGCTCACCCCATGGACCCTGTGGGCGAGCGGCGACGGGCTGATGCGCTCGGTGGCCGTGCTCTTCCTGGTGTGGGGCATGAGCCAGGCGGTGCTCCACCAGAAGTTCTCCCGATCGGTGCGGGTGCTGCTCCGCCTCCAGTTCGACAGTGAGACGGTCGCTGCTCGCATCTCGCGGGACCGCGAAGAGCTCAGCCGGGCATACGAACTGCTCAGCGTCAGCAACGACCGACTGGCCCACCTTGCGTCGCACGACCCGCTGACCGGGCTCCTCAATCGTCGCGGCACCATCGAGCAGATCGATCTCGCGCTCGGGTGCGCCTCGCACGATGCACCCGTGGCCGTGCTCTACCTCGACCTCGACCGGTTCAAGGCGGTCAACGATCTGCTCGGTCACCGCGGTGGTGATGCCTTCATCAGCACCCTCACCGACCGGATGGTGCGCACGATCGACGACGACTGCTTCGCCGGGCGGATCGGTGGCGACGAGTTCGTCGTGGTACTGCCACGCCATGGCACCGACGAGGCCGAGCGTGTCGCGCAGCAACTCGTCAGCGGGATGGCGCAACCCGTGCATGCAGAAGGCCGCTCCGTCCCGTCGTCGGTGAGCGTCGGTGTGGCGGTCGCGCCACAGCATGGCATCTCGACCAGCGACCTGCTGCGCAACGCGAACACCGCGCTGTTCCGGGCGAAGCACGCCGGCCGGAACCGAGTGGAGAACTTCGAGCCGCGCATGCAGGTGCAGCTCCAGACGGTGCTCAGCCAGGAGCAGGCGCTGCGACGTGCACTCGACAACGGTGAGATCCTGCCGTACTTCCAGCCCGAGATCGACGCCGTGACCGGTGCGGTGACCGGTGCCGAGCTCCTCGCCCGCTGGCTCCGGCCGGACGGCACCACGATGCTCGCCTCCGAATTCATCGAGCAGGCCCGCAAGGCCGGGCTCCTCGAGCGGCTCACCGAGCGCGTGCTCGCCCAGGCTCGGCCCGACATCCGACGCCTGATCGCACTCGGCCTGCCGGCCGGGTTCCGCTTCCGGATCAACCTCGGCCCTGCGTCGACCGACCGCTTGCGCAACGACCCGATCGACGAGCTCCTCCGTGGCATCCACCCATCGATGGTGACGGTCGACGTCCGTGAGGCATCGGTGGTGAGCGACCTGGACTCGGCTGTGACGGCGCTGTCCAGCTTCCGCGCCGCCGGCGGCAAGGTGTGCCTCGACGACTTCGTCCACGGCGTGTCGTCACTGACCATCCTGCGCCGCCTGCCGATCGACGAGGTGCGCATCGACCGGGAGGCGATCGACAGCATCGCGGCACATCCGCACGACTGCGCCATCGTCCGCTCGATCATCTCGGTGGTGCTCGAGATCGGGCTGGGGGTCAGCGCCGAGGGTGTCGAGACCGGCGCCCAGTCCGACGCACTGATCGCACTCGGTTGCGTGCGTCAGCAGGGTCACCTCTACGCACCGGCGCTGCCCGCCCAGCTGTTCGAATCATTCCTCCTGCAGCAGCAGGCAGCGAGCTACGCGGCCGCGCAACAGGGGCCGGAACGGAACTGGGCGACGCAGGAGCTCGACTGAGCGGTCAGCTCATGGCTGCGCCGGCGGCAGCCATGTCGAAGTAGTCGCGCCACAGGGCGACCTTGCCGTCGCGGAAGACGAACAGGCCTGCCACCGCGACCTCGCGCCACGTGCCACCGATCTGGAAGCGGTCGATCCGCTCGTTCATGACGACGTCACCGGACGCGGCCTGATGCAGGACCTCCCAGCGGATGCCGTCGCACCCGGCGAAGAAGGGCTCGAGCGACTCGACCACGCCGGCATGCCCGAACACCTTGCGCATCGGCACGTTGTCGTACTCGACGTCGTCGGTCATGAAGCCGACCGCCGTGTGCAGATCCTTGCGCTCGAGGGCAGCGATGAGCGCGGCGACGACGTCCTCGTTGGTCATGGCCGAGCACGGTACTGCTGCGGCCGCTACCGTGCCGAGCCGTGCAGACCCTGGCCGTGTTGGCAGCAACTGTGGCCGCCGTGGCAGCTCTCGGCAACTGGTGGTCGCGTGTGGCCGACGGGCCTGCGGCGTCGCGTCTCGAGCTCGTCACGAAGCCCACGGCCACCATCGCGCTCGGCACGCTCGCCGTTGCGCTGGGGGTCGGCGGCGACGCTCCCACCGGTGCCGTCGTCGCGGCCGTCGTGGCGTTCGCCTGCTGCCTGGCCGGTGACGTCGCCCTGCTGCCGGCGGTCGACCGGTTCGTCGTCGGCCTCGGGTCGTTCCTCGTCGGGCACGTCGCGTTCGTCGTGATGTTCGTGCTCCTCGGGCTCGAGTCCGTCGGCCTGGGGATCGCCGCGCTGGTGATCGTCGCAATCGTCGGCGTCGCGGTGGGGCGTCGGGTCGTCGGCGGTGCACGCCGGTCCCCCGCCGCGCGCGCCGCACCGGTCGTCGGCTACCTCGCGGTCATCTCGTCGATGGCGGTGGTCGGATGGGCGACCGCCGTTCCCGCTGCGGTCGTCGGGTCGGCGCTGTTCGTGGCGAGCGACTCGGTGCTCGGATGGCGCCAGTTCGTCGCCGAGCGGCGATGGATGGCCCCCGTGGTCATGATCACCTACCACGGGGCACTGGCCGGGCTGGCGCTCAGCC
>JBEGOE010000099.1:0-3306 GCA_041182165.1 Actinomycetota bacterium | reverse complement strand
CCATCTCCGGTTCGACCCAGATGCCGAACTCCATGCCGAGCGAGGAGACGTGCTCGACGAGCGGCCCGAGCCCGTCGGGGTACACGTCGGGCGACACCGTCCAGTCGCCCAGTCCCGACCGATCGTTGCGCCGGCTGCCGAACCACCCGTCATCGAGGACGAAGCGCTCGATCCCCACCTCGGCAGCCGTGGTGGCGAGCGCGAACAGCTTGGTGCGATCGTGGTCGAAGTACGACGCCTCCCAGGTGTTGAGCAGCACCGGTCGCGGCGTGGTGGGGTGCGCCGGCAGCCTGCGCGCGTAGCGGTGGAACTGCTGGGCGGCGGCCGTGAGGCCCGCCGACGAATAGGTGCCGAGCACGGTGGGCGTGCGATACGACTCGCCCGGGCCCAGCGAGATCTCGCCCGGGTGCAGCAGCTCGCCGAGGTGCACGCACCGGCGTCCGTCGGGCAGCTGCTCGGCCACGATCGTGTGGTTCCCGCCCCATGCGAGATGTGCACCCCACACCTCACCGTGCCACTCGCCCACACCTGGCTCGGCAGCGAACAGCAGCGGTGGACGTTCGTGCGAGGTCCGGCCGAGGCGGTTCTCCATCGACCACGAGCCGGTGCCGAACGGGCGCCGTTCGAGATGGAACTCGCGTGTCCAGCGGCCGTACAGCGTGAGCAGCTCGGCTGCGTGCGCAGGCACCGGGAGCGACACGGTGAGCCCGTGCAGGAGGTAGCGATCGTTCGAGACGTTCACCACCGTGCAGGTCACCGACAGCACATCACCCAACTCGATCTCGGTGATCAGTTCGAGCTCGGCCACCGGGTCGAGAGCGTGGGCGACGATGCGGTGCTCGCTCACCTCGTTGGGTCGATCCGGGTGCTGACCGAAACGCGGCGACCACGCAGTGCCACGACGGCGATGCCCCATCAGGCCCGGCCGTCCGTCGAAGCCGCTGCCGTGTTCGGGCACCACCGAGATCGGTGCCACCAGGTCGAGCCCGCCGCTCGTGACCGGCCGGGCCAACGCTGCGACGACCGCACCGAGATCGACACGCGAGTCGCCCGGTGCCGACAGGGGTGCCCCCCAGTGGAGCACCGTGGGCGCTCCGGTCGACAGATCGACCACGACATCGACCGGCACATCGACCGGCCGGTCGGATGCCGGGGTGCGCAGGCGATGGAGCGTCACGGCGCGCATGTTAGCGAGCACACAAATCCTCTTTTCTATTGACAAGAGATGAAAGGGAGATGAAAGCTATCGAAAGTGAATGAAACCATTTCGTTCGATCCCTGGCATCTGAGCGAGGCATCCCTGCTCGGCGATCTGCCCGATCAGCTGCCCGACAACCTGCCGGCCGAGGTGCGCCAGCAGCTCACGCACCAGTTGCTCGACCAGAAGGGTTTCGTGCGTGTGCGCGAGCTCTCCGCTCGCTTCGGGGTCAGCACGGTCACCGCACGCAACGACCTCCAGTCGCTCGAGGAGCGCGGGCTCGCCCATCGCGTGCACGGCGGGGCGATGCCGATGAACGTCGCCCGCGGCGAACGCCCCTTCGAAGAGGTCGCCACCCAACACGCCGCACAGAAGGCGGCCATCGCCCGCACCGCTGCTCAGCTGGTCTCGAACGGCGAGTCGATCCTGGTCGACGTCGGCACCACCACAGCGGCGCTCGCACGCGAGCTCATCGCTCGCACCGACCTCACCGACCTCACCGTCATCACCAACGGGATCAAGATCGCCCTCGACCTCGAGGCCGCCTATCCGCGGTTCTCGATCGTCGTCACTGGCGGCACGCTCCGCCCCAAGCAGCACTCGCTCGTCGACCCGTTGGCCGCGGCGATGCTGCAGTCGCTCAACGTCGACACCGTGTTCCTCGGATGCAACGGCATCCACCCCGAGACCGGGGTCACCAACATCAACCTGCCCGAGGCAGCGATCAAGCGCACGATGATCGAGGCCGCGAACCGCTGCGTGGTGCTGGCCGACAGCACCAAGCTCGGTGTCCGCACGCTCGCTCAGGTCTGCGACATCTCCGACATCGACGTCGTCGTCACCGACAGCGGCGCCGACGAGCAACACCTCTCGTCACTCCGCTCGCAAGGGGTCGACGTCATCGTCTGCTGAGTCCGCCCAGCACAACAACCACGAGGTACCGACCGACCGCAGCCGAGGGGCGCGTGGCGGTACCCCACGATCGTCCGGGTGCTCACCCGGCCGAACCGGCTCGCACCAGCGAGCGGGGGAGAAACCCGGTTGCGAACGCAACCACAACCTTGGAGGAGCACCCAGTGCACACACGCAGATGGGCCGGCGCGATCCTCGCGCTCACGCTGATCGCGGCCGCGTGCGGTGACGACGAAACGTCGACCGTAACGGACGCCACCGACGCCCCGGGCACCACCGCCGGCGGCAGTGAGAACAATGCTGACGGAGTGACCATCCGTTGGCGTACCCGCCCCGACAACGATGCGGAAGCCGCCGTGTACGCCTCGATCGGCGACGGTATCGACGAGGCCAACGGCGACGCGTTCTCGCTGTCGTACGAGCCCGGCAACAACGAAGGTTCCCCCTACCAGGACCAGCTCGTCACCGAGATCGGCAACGGCACGGCACCCGACGTGTTCTGGATCCCGGGCACCGACATCGCCCGTTTCCAGAGCGAGGGTCTGATCCTCGACCTCAACGAACTGGCGACTGCCGAGGGCTTCGACACCTCCGAGTTCTACCCAGAGCCGATGTACCACCTCACCTACGATCCCGAGGCCGGTGCACCCGGCAGCAAGTTGTGGGGCCTGCCCCGCGACGTGTCGACGTTCGCGCTGTACCTGAACAACGACCTCATCGCCGAGGCCGGCGCCGACGATCCCCGCGCCCTCGCCGAAGCCGGTGAGTGGGATTGGGCCGCCTTCTCCGACGTGATCACGAAGGTGACCGCCCTCGGTGGCGAGAACAAGGGCTTCGCGATGAACTCGTGGTGGGCCAACTACGGCGTGTTCATGAACGCAGCCGGAGGTGGCTTCTTCAACGAGGACCGCACCGCGTGCGCTCTCGACACCCCCGAGTCGATCGCCGGTCTCGAGCAGATCAAGGCGATCTACGACGGCAACCTGGCCGTTCCGTTCGGCGAGGACGGCGAGCCCGCGTGGAAGGCCGGCACGGTCGGTGCGTTCATCAACGGTCGCTGGGCAACCCCGGCGCCCGTGCCGACGTGGCATTCAACTGGGACGTCGTCGAGCTGCCGCAGGGCCCCTCGGGCTCGCAGGGCAACTGGCTGTTCTGGGGTGCCTACGTGGTGAACGCCAACACCGAGAACCCGAAGG
>JBEGOE010000098.1:0-4412 GCA_041182165.1 Actinomycetota bacterium | reverse complement strand
AGACTCCGCCGTGTCCCTGCGGAAGTCGCCGGCCGACGACCTGTTCGCACGGCTGCGCGCCGCTCGCGCCGAGACCGTGGTCCGACGGGCCCGCGAGATGATCGACACGGCCGATGCCGTGACGCATGCAGCCGCGGACGACGTCGACGCCGGCGTGCCCGTGCCCGTGCCCGCACCAGACGAACCGACTGCTCCCGCGGCACCCGTCGGCGAGGACTCGGTGTTCAACGTGACGCCGGTTGCTCCCGCGGCACCCGCTGTGGTGGCCGACTCGCCGTTCGCCCGCCGTGACGAGACGCTCACGCCGCTCATCGTGGCGTCGGCCCGCAAGCTGAAGCGTGTGTTGGCCGACGAGCAGAACGAGGTCCTCCACGTGCTGCGCGCCAGGGAGCCGATCACCTCGGTCGAGCAACTCCTCGCCACCGAGGCCGATCAGGCTGCCCGCTACAACGCCGCGATCGCCGCCGAGCTGACCGCTGCAGCGGTCGCCGGGGCGACGTCGATGGGAGCCACCCTCAAGGCAGCGCAGCGCGACGTGAAGAAGTCGAACGCTCACGGGGCCGCCGCCGAGGTCATCGCCACCGAGATCGTGCAGCCGTTGCGCATCCGTCTCGCCCGGTGCGTCTCGGATGCCGGTGGGGACAACGCCGAGCTCGCAGCGCTCGTGCGCTTGGTCTACCGCGAGTGGAAGACGCAGCGCATCGATGAGCACCTCGACGACATCGCCCGCACCGCCTTCGGTCGTGGCGCGCTCGCCGGCGTGGCGCCGGGCACCCCGATCTGCTGGACGATCGACCCGGCCGGTCCCGAGTGCCCCGACGCCGAGGACAACTCGCTCGCCGGCGCGGTGGCAGCGGGAGAGTCGTTCCCCACCGACCACCCCTGTGCGCCGGCACACAGCGGCTGTCGGTGCATGATCGCCCCCGTGCTCTGAGGCACACCGCCGAGGCGATCCGCCGACCTCCGCGCACTGGGGCCGTCCGATAGCCTCCGCCCCCATGCGGCCCCCTTCCGACCTCCCCCGTCAGCGTCGCTCCGGGCCAATCGGCGATCGAGGCCGGATCGTCCTCATCTCGATCGCAGTGGTCGTGTTCGTGCTGCTGCTGTCGGCGCGCTTCCTCTCGCGGTTCTACATCGACTACCTCTGGCACAAGAGCGTCGGTCGTGGCGACGTCTTCTGGGGCGTGCTCGGTAGCCAGGTGACGCTGTTCGCCCTGTTCGGCCTCGTGTTCATCGCGGTCGCCGTGGTGAACCTCATCATCGCCGACCGGCTTGCGCCGCTCGCTTTCTCGGCGAACATGCACCCGGTGGTCGAGCGGTTCCACGAGGTGTTCGGGCGCAGGCTGCGCCTCGTCCGCATCGGCGTGGCGATCGTGTTCGGCGTGCTGTTCGCCCTGCCCGCCACGGCGCAGTGGCGGCATTGGTTGCTGTTCCGCAACAGCCAGTCGTTCGGTATCGACGACCCGCAGTTCGGCAACGACATCGGCTTCTACCTGTTCCGGCTGCCGTTCATCACGTTCGCGCTCGACTGGTTCTACGCAGCGCTCATCTTCGTCACCCTGCTGGTGCTGCTGACACACATCCTGAACGGTGGCGTCGTGTTCCAGCCGCCGCGGCCCAAGGTGCGGCGGGCGACCAAGGCGCACATCGCGGTGCTGCTCGCGATGCTGGCACTGGTGAAGGCCGCCGACTACTGGGTCACCCGCTACGAGCTCACCACCGAGCGACGAGGCTTCGTGCAGGGCGCCACCTACGCGGTGGTCAACGCCCAACTGCCGGCCGTCGTGCTGCTGGCGCTGATCGCCGTCCTGGTCGCTGGGCTGTTCCTCTCGACCTTGCGCACCGACTCGTGGCGGCTGCCGCTCGTGGCATCCGGCCTGTGGGTCGTGGTGGCACTGCTCGGTGGCGTGGTGTACCCCGCGGCCATCCAGGCCCTGGTGGTCAACCCGAACCAGAAGGACCGTGAAGCCCTCTACATCGATCGCAACATCACGGCGACTCGCCACGCGCTGGGCATCGACGAGGTCACCGAGACGCCGGTCGCCTTCAACGCGCTGTCGTCGGCCGAGATCGCCGATGACATCCCGCCGCTCCAGGACGTGCGCTACCTCAACCCCGGCACCCTCGTCGACCGGTTCCGCACCGACGAAGGCCAGCGCGCCGGCCTCACCATCCGCGACCTCGACATCGATCGCTACGAGATCGACGGACGCCAGCAGCAGGTCGTCATCGCCGCCCGCGAGCTCGATCTGAACACCATCGCGAACAAGAGCTGGCAGGGGCGCCACCTCATCTCGACCCACGGCTGCGGCCTCGTGCAGGCGCCGGCGAACCGGGTCACCAGCAGCGGGCGGCCCGACTACCGCAACCTGCAGCTGTCGCGTCCCGAGCTGTACTTCAGCGAGGGCCTCGACGGGTACGCCATCGTGGGCACGACCGTGCGCGAGGACGCGTGCCCCGGCCAGACCGACCCGGGGGCCTACCAGGGCAACGGCGGTGTGGCGCTGAGTTCGGTGTTCCGTCGCATGGCGTTCGCTCTCGACTTCCTCGACTACAACCTGCTCGGCTCGAGTGCAGTCGACAGCAACTCGCGCATCCTCTGGATCCGCGGTGTGCGTGACCGTGTCGAGAAGGTGGCGCCGTTCCTCAGCTTCGATGGCGACCCGTACCCGGTGGCCCTCGGTGGCAGGGTGCTCTGGGTCATCGACGCCTACACGACGTCGAACCGCTACCCGTACGCCCAGAACGCGAACCGCAGCCAGCTCGCCGACAACAGTGGGCTCGACTTCGAGTTCAACTACATCCGCAACAGCGTGAAGGTCGTCGTCGACGCGTACAGCGGGGCGATGAGCTTCTTCGTGATCGACGACACCGACCCGGTCGTCCGGGTGTGGCAGGCGGCGTTCCCCGACCTGTTCGCCCCGATGTCGTCGATGCCTGCGGGTCTCGGTGAGCACCTGCGCTACCCCGAAGACTTGTTCCGTCTGCAGACCGATGCGTACTCCAAGTACCGCCTCGACGCCGACGCCTTCTTCGACCGTAATGGAGCATGGTCGGTCGCCCAGGGCCCGTCCGCGTTCCCACGCACGACCAGCGGCGTCGCAACCACCACGGCCGCCGACCCCACGACCGTCATCGGCGCCGACGACTTCGCGCAGGAGACGGGCTCGGCCCGGTTCGTGCCGTACTACACGATGTTCCGTCAGCCCGGTGAGACCGATGCGACGTTCCAGATGCTGCGACCGTTCGTGCCGTTCAGCACCGACGACAACCGCAAGGAGCTGCAGGCGTACATGATCGCCAGCAGTGACCCGGCCAGCTACGGCAAGCTGAACGCCCTCGTCGTCGATGGCAAGGTCGATGGCCCGGCCACCGTGGCCGCCACGATCGAGAGCGAGAACAGCATCTCGGCGCAGATCACGCTGCTCGACCAGGGTGGCTCGCAGGTCATCTACGGCGACCTCCAGCTCGTGCCGGTGGCCGACGGCCTGCTGTACGTGCGGCCGCTGTACGTGAGGTCCGATGCGGCGCCCCAGGCGTCGTTCCAGTACGTGCTCGTGGCGTACCAGGGCAAGGCGGCGTTCGGTGAGAACCTGGCACAGGCCCTCGCCAAGCTCTTCCCGGGCTTCGGGAAGGACATCGGCGACGTCCTCGGCGAGACCCCCGAGCCGACCGAGCCCGGCCAGCCCACCGAGCCGTCCACCGCCACCCCGCAGGAGCTGCTCGCCCAGGCCGACGAGCTGTTCCGGCAAGCTGACGCGGCGCTGCCCGACTTCGCCAGGTACGACGAGCTGAACCGCCAGGCACGCAACCTGGTCGCCGAGGCCCTCGCCCAGCTCCAGGAAGGCTGATCACTGCCGGCTCTCGGGCGACCCGGGGTGACCTGGGCGACCTCTGCCGCCGCTCGGTCATGGACGACCGGAGCGCGGCAAAGGTCAGGCGGCAGCGGTCAGGCGGCAGCGGTCAGGCGGGCGGTGGGTGGCCGGTGTCAGCTGCGGCCGCGGAGTTGGCGGACCTGCTCGGCCAGCAGCGCCAGGTCCACACGGACGCTGATCTCGTAGCGAGCCTGCTCGGTGGCGAGGCGCACCTGGCCGCTGCGGAGCGACTCGATCACCGCGTCGTCGACCTCGACGGCCGAGGTCGTCTCGGTGGTGGCGAGCGAGTCGATCTCGCGGCCGAGCTCCGCGAGCGGGTTGGTGAGCGGCGGGCTGACGCGCTGGTGGCGGTCGTCGAGATGAGCGGCCTGGTCGCGTGCGGCCTGGGCGTCGATCTCGCTGCTCTCGACGCGGACGGCGAAACGAGCCAGCTCGGCCTGGAGGCCGGCCGTGTCCGGCACGGTGGCTGCGACCTCGTCGAGGCGCTGCTGCAGCCGGTCGACGTCGACCCCGCGCCTACCGAGCTCGTCCACGCGC
>JBEGOE010000097.1:0-5532 GCA_041182165.1 Actinomycetota bacterium | reverse complement strand
GCTGGCCGGCGCGCGGTGATCGAGCGGCTCGGGAACATCGACGACGAGTACTCGCTCCTCGAGACCAGCCTCGGCGACCCTGCGGTGCTGGCCGACCCACCGCAGCTCCGAGCGTTGTCGAAGCGGTACAAGGACCTCACGCCGCTCGTCGAAGCCCTCCGCGCGTACCGCGTCCGCGTGGCCGATGCGGCCACCGCCCGGGAACTCATGAACGCAGCGTCCGGCGACGAGCGAGAGCTCTGGCGGGCAGAGGCGAACCAGGCCGACGCCGAGGTCGAGCGGCTCGAGGACGAGATCCGCACGCTCATGCTGCCGAAGGACCCCAACGACGGGCGTGCCGTCATCATGGAGATCCGCGGCGCCGAGGGCGGCGAGGAGGCCAATCTGTTCGCCCGCGACCTGTTCGAGATGTACCAGAGCTGGGCGGCCAACAAGGGCTGGAAGCTCGAGGTCCTGTCGAGCGACCCGAGCGACCTCGGCGGCCTCAACCAGATCACGTTCGTCGTACGCGGCGACACGGCGTGGAGCCACCTCAAGTTCGAGGGCGGTCCGCACCGCGTGCAGCGCGTGCCGGTCACCGAGAGCCAGGGCCGCATCCACACCTCGTCGGCCACGGTGACGGTGCTGCCGGAGGCCGATGACGTCGAGGACGAGATCGACGATCGCGACCTCGTCGTCGACGAGTACCGCAGCAGCGGGGCCGGCGGGCCGAGCGTCAACACCACCGACTCGGCCGTCCGGATCACGCACAAACCCACCGGCGTGGTCGTCACCATGCAGGACGAGCGCAGCCAACTGCAGAACCGGGCGAGGGCCATGCAGGTGCTGCGCGCCCGGCTGTTGCAGCGGGCGCAGGACGAGCAGGACGCCGCGCTGTCGACCGAGCGACGGTCGCAGGTGGGTGGCGGTGGCCGTGGCGAGAAGATCCGGACGTACAACTTCAAGGAGAACCGGGTCACCGACCACCGGATCGGCTTCACGATCTATCGCTTGGCCGACGTGCTGGCGGGGAACCTCGACGACGTGGTCGACGCGCTGCTCGCCGACGAGCGGTCTCGGCAACTCGCGACGTCATGAGCCTGATCCGATGAGCCTGATCCGATGAGCCTGATCCGATGAGTGATGACGGCACCATCACCTGGCAGGCGCTCTGGCTCGAGACCACGGCCCTGGTCGGTGACCGGGCGGTCGCCCGGTGGCTGTGCGAGGAGGCCAGCGGCGCCGATGGGTCCGAGTTCCTCGCCGAACTCGGCTCGCCCGCCACCCAACGCTCGGTGGCGCACCTCGACGCCATGGTGGCGCGGGTGCGTGCCGGTGAACCGGTGCAGTACGTGCTCGGCCACTGGTCGTTCCGTCGCCTCGACCTGCTGGTCGACCGGCGGGTGCTGATCCCGCGGCCCGAGACCGAGTTGCTGGTCGAGCACGCCGTCCGCCTGTTGGCCGACCGCACCCGGCCGCTCACGCTCGCCGACCTCGGCACCGGCAGTGGCGCGATCGGCCTCTCGTTCGCGATGGAGCTCCGCCACGACGACCTCGTGGTCTGGATCACCGATGTGTCGCCCGACGCGCTCGACGTCGCCCGCGCCAATCTCGCCGGCATCGGCCGTGCCGCCGCCCACGGACGGGTCGCGCAGGGGTCGTGGGGCGCCGCCCTCCCCGAGGACCGTCGCGGCTCGTTCGACCGGCTCGCGTCGAACCCGCCCTACGTGCGCGACGACGCCGACGCACTCGAGGCGATCGTTCGTGACTGGGAGCCTGCCTCTGCCCTGTTCGGCGGCAGCGACGGGCTCGACGACGTCCGGCGCCTGGCCGCGGACGCGTTCGAGTGGCTCGTACCGGGCGGCTGGCTGATCGTCGAGCTCGGCGCCGACCAGGGTGCGGCCGCGCAGGAGCTGCTGCGCAGTGCCGGCCTGGTGGATCTGGCGGTGCTGCCCGACCTGGCCGGCGTGCACCGCTTCGTGGTGGGCCGCCGCCCGTAGCACGCTCCGATGCTGCTACTCCGTGCCGAGCGGGCAGGATCTACCGGTGAGCAAACGTGGGTGGGTGCTGTTCTGGTCGTTGGGCCTCATCTGGGGGATGCCCTACTTCTTCATCAGCGTTGCGGTCGACGAGCTCGCCCCGGCGGTGGTCGTCTTCGGCCGCACGTCGCTGTCGGCCCTCGTGATGCTGTACCTCGCCGGCCGGTCGGGTGGTCTGCGCCCGGCGCTGCGCGAGTGGCGGTGGGTCGCCACCTTCGCGATCGTGGAGATGGCGATCCCGTGGATCCTGCTGACGACCGCCGAACAGCACATCGCCTCCGGCCTCGCCGCCCTGATCATCTCGTCCGTGCCGATCTTCGGTGCCCTCGCCGCGTTCGCGCTGGGTGATCGCTCGGCGGTGCGCCCCGTGCGACTCGCCGGCATCGGGCTCGGCATCGCCGGCGTCACCCTGCTGGTCGGCAACGACCTGGCGGGTGACGGCGCGCCGCCGTGGTGGAGCGTCGCGTTCCTCATCGTCGTGTGCGTCTGTTACGGCACGGCCCCGTTCATCATCAGCCGGAAGCTGGCCGACGTGCCGGCGCTCGGCGTCATCGCGATCTCGCTCAGCATCGTCGCGTTGCTCTACCTACCGATCGCAGCGATGACGCTGCCCGCCGTTGCGCCGTCGGCGGGCGCGGTGGCCTCGGTCGTGATGCTCGCCCTCGTGTGCACGGGGTTGGCCTTCATCGTGTTCTTCCGGCTCATCGACGAGGTCGGAGCAGCACGGGCGAGCGTCATCACCTTCGTGAACCCGTTCGTGGCGGTCGCCCTCGGTGCGCTGTTCCTCGACGAGCGGCTCGACCTCGCCATCGCCGGGGGCTTCGTGCTGGTGCTCGGGGGCTGCTGGCTGGCGACGCGTCCTGGGCCGCCCGATGCGGGTGGGATCGTGACTGCCGTCGTCGAGCCCGCCACGGCAGCACCCTAGGAGTCGCATCAGTCGACCTTCGGCTCGTCGCTGTCGCCACAGATCCGGCGGTAGGTGGCACCCTTGACGCTCATCCGGCCGAGCGCTTGGCACGGTGGGCCGCTCGCCTACGGCGACGATGCCTCGGCAAGTAGCGACGCGATTCGGGAATCGTTGTACTCGCCGCTCGTCTTGGGTCCAGCGGCGAGCCGGCCGAACACTCCTGACATTTCGTCGATGAGCGCCCGGTACGGCTCGAGCGCCTGCTTGTAGACGTCGCCGAAATCAACAGGTTGATCCGGCGCCTGCCAATCCAGTGAGGAAATGAACTCGGCGATATCGAAGTAGCGGTGGCCTTCGAGGAAGACGCGCTCTTGGTCGGTGAGGTCGAAGTTGCGGTCGAGGAACAACCCGAAGTCGGCACAGAACAGTTGCTTGCCGTCGGTCAAGATGTTCGACGGGTTCGAATCGAGGTGAGCGACGCCCTTGCGAGGCAGGAACGTCGTGATCTCGATCGCTTGGTCGATGACCCATCCGATGGCGTCTTGATCGAGGGGAAGCCAGTCCTGCAACACGTGGGGAACGTGTTCGATGAACATCGTGATCGAGTGCGAGGATGCTTCGCGTGCCTCGATGAATCGTCGGACTGCGGGGTTGCCATCCCAGTAGTCGACGTAGCGTTCGAGCTGTTCGCCGATGCGCTTGCGTGTCTGGCCGGCGAGCGGCAGGAGGCGGTGGTGAGAGAGCAACGGGAAACCACCGTTGACGCCTTCACGAACCCATTCGGTCGTGGTCACGTGTGCTGCGACCTCGCGGGCGGCTCCGAACCCCGCCGATCCAACGCCGTAGTTGTAAACGATCGGCAAGTCGAACCGAACCTACACCTGGGCTTCGGGAGCTCAGGCAGCGGCAGCAGATTCCCAGTGGGTCTGTGCCATCTCTGCGCCGCTCGCAAGGAGCCGGTTGAAGATCTCGTCGAGCTGGATCGCAGTGTCCATCGTCAGCCACACCTGACCGCACGCTGGGCACTCCTCGACCGGCACACCGAGCACGACGGCTGTGGTCCCGTTCTTCTCGGCGATCCTGGCCCGCTGGGCAGGGCGCCGCTCTCCGTTGTCGCACACGTCGCATCTCATGATCGCCTCCTCCGGAAGTCCTGGGTCCAGCGCACCGTGTCTGGTTCGTAGACCGTCACAATACGTTCCTCTCGGCGGGTTTCGTCGACGTGCACCACGACGTGGAGCGGCCGGGACCACTCGATGTACAGCACCAGTTCCTTCACCTGGCCCACGCCGAGCACCGTCTCTTCGATGACGACGCCGTGAGCGGTGAGCAAGGCGTTGAACTCGGCCAGGGTCATGTCGATCGAGCGCACCTTGTCGAAGACGTGTTCGGTCAACACGATCGGATGGATGAACACCTTGACTCGTTGCTCGTCAGCCATGCGGATCCCGAATCCGTGATGCGTCGCTGGCGACGAGGTCCAATCGATCCGCGGGTCGCAGGATACGACCGAGAGCGGGAGGCGTCGTCCGCATCGACTCGCAACGGCCCAGCAGCATCAGCCGCGTCGCTCGTGGCCGCGTTGCGTTCGACGACGACGTCGTCCTCCGCCGTGCCATCGAGCGTTGCCTCGAGATCATGGGCGAGGCGTCGAAGACCGTGCCGAGAGAGTTCGCTGCCGCGCACGACGAGATCCCGTGGTCGGACATGGCCAAGGTGCGCGACCGGCTGAGCCACCACTATCGCCATGTCGATCCCGGTCAACTCTGGGCGATGGCCTCGGTCGATGTTCCGGCGGTCTCGGAGAGCCTTCGCGCCATCGAGTCTGAGGGCGGAGGTCGAACGCCCTGTTGGTGGCTCGAACGGTCCGACCTTTGCCGTGATCCGGTTGCACATCGCCACGACGCGCCAAAGGTCGGACCGCTGCGGCTCAGGCGAAGCGGGCGGCCACCTGCGCGAGGAGTCCCTCCTCGGACGGGTCGATCCCGTGGTCGACACCGGCGACGTCGCGTGCGGCCGAGAACAGCGAGTGCCGGAGCACCGTGCTGGTGATCCGCTCATCGATGCTGTCGAGCAACTGGTCGACCGCGTGCGACCCGACAGCGCCACGCACCGAGGCCATCGCCTGGCCGAAGTACTGGTCGAACGAGAACGTGTCGCTCTCGAAGCCCTGGTCCTCGCTGATCTCGCGGATCTGATCGAGTTCGTCGGAGGAGATGTGGCGGTCGGAGACCATGACCAGCAGCAGCAGTTCGATCGCTGCTTCGTGCTCGCGGTCGGCCGTGGCGTGCACGGCGACGTTGGTGTAGAGATCCTTGATGCGCTGGTTCATCATGGGTCGATTCTGACACCCGTGGTCGCCGGGCGGCCGCTCGGCCGTGTGGCTACCATCCCACGCATGAGGAAGTGGCTGGGGTTCGCTCTCTGCTGTGCGCTGCTGATGGCCGCCTGCTCCGGCGATGGCGACGGCGCGACCGCGACCGTGGTGGCAGCGACCGACCCCGCCGGCGACGAGACCACCACCACGCCGGCCGACGACGACTCCGTCGACCCGATCGACCTCTCGACGATCGAGTGGGCGCCGTGCACGGACGATGCGGTGCTCGA
>JBEGOE010000096.1:0-2820 GCA_041182165.1 Actinomycetota bacterium | reverse complement strand
CGGGTCACCTTGGCGGGGTCGATGATGCCGGCCTTCACGAGGTCGACCATCTCACCGGTGGCCGCGTTGAGGCCGATGTTGCCCTCGGCTGCCTCGACGGCCTGCGTCGTGACGGCACCCTCGAGGCCGGCGTTGTCGGCGATGAGGCGGGCGGGCGCGACGAGCGCCTCCCACACGGTGCGGGCACCGGTGGCCTCGTCGCCCGTGAGCGACTCGACGACCTTCATCACCGCTGGGCGGGCACGGACGAGGGCGGTGCCGCCACCGGCGACCACACCTTCCTCGATGGCCGCGCGAGTGGCCGAGACGGCGTCCTCGATGCGGTGCTTCTTCTCCTTGAGCTCCACCTCGGTGGCGGCGCCGACCTTGATGACGGCAACGCCGCCAGCCAGCTTCGCGAGGCGCTCCTGGAGCTTCTCGCGATCCCAGTCGGAGTCGGTGTTGTCGATCTCGGCCTTGATCTGGTTGATGCGACCGACGACGTCGTCGTGCTCACCGCCACCATCGACGATGGTGGTGTTGTCCTTGGTGATGATGACGCGCTTGGCCGAGCCGAGCAGGTCGAGCGTGACGGCGTCGAGCTTGAGGCCGACCTCTTCGCTGATGACCTGACCGCCGGTGAGAACGGCCATGTCCTGCAGCATCGCCTTACGGCGGTCGCCGAAGCCCGGGGCCTTGACGGCTGCCGAGTTGAACGTGCCGCGGATCTTGTTCACGACGAGCGTGGCGAGCGCTTCGCCCTCGATGTCCTCGGCGACGATGAGCAGCGGGCGGCCGCTCTTCATGACGAGCTCCAGGGTGGGGAGCAACGACTGGACCGTCGAGATCTTGGCGCTGTGGAACAGCAGGTAGGGGTCCTCGAGGACGACTTCCTGGCGCTCGGGGTCGGTGACGAAGTAGGGCGACAGGTAGCCCTTGTCGAACTGCATGCCCTCGGTGAACTCGAGCTCGGTGCCGAAGGTGTTGCTCTCCTCGACCGTGACGACGCCGTCCTTGCCGACCTTGTCGATCGCGTTGGCGATGACCTCGCCGACCGATGCGTCGGCGGCCGAGATCGTGGCGACAGCAGCGATGTCGCTCTTGTCGTCGACTTCCTTCGCCTGGCTCTTGATGCTCTCGACCGCAGCGGCGACCGCCTTCTCGATGCCCTTCTTCAGGCCCATCGGGTTGGCGCCGGCCGCGACGTTGCGGAGGCCGAGGTGCACGAGCGCCTGGGCCAGCACCGTGGCGGTGGTGGTGCCGTCACCGGCGACGTCGTTGGTCTTGGTGGCGACTTCCTTCACCAGCTGCGCGCCCATGTTCTCGAAGGGATCGTCGAGCTCGACTTCCTTCGCGATGGACACGCCGTCGTTGGTGATGGTCGGAGCGCCGAACTTCTTGTCGAGGACGACGTTGCGACCCTTCGGCCCGAGCGTGACCTTGACCGTGTCGGCCAGCTTGTTCACACCCGCTTCGAGGGCGCGGCGCGCCTCGTCATCGAACTTCAGTTGCTTTGCCATGGGTCAGGTCACTTCTCCACGATCGCGAGGACGTCGCGACTCGTGAGGATGAGGAGGTCCTCGCCCTCGATGGTGACCTCGGTGCCGCCGTACTTCGAGTACAGGACGGTGTCGCCGACCTTGACGTCGAGCGGGCTGTGGGTGCCCTTGTCGTCGCTCCAGCGGCCAGGGCCGACGGCGATGACGGAGCCCTGCTGGGGCTTTTCCTTGGCGGTGTCGGGGATCACCAGGCCGGATGCAGTGGTCTGCTCGGCTTCCTTGGGCTTCACGACGATGCGGTCGTCCAGCGGCTTGAGTGACATGGTGCAGGCCTCCATTGGCAGTACACGGGATGGGATCTGTCGGAGGGTCGATTAGCACTCGACCCTCGCGAGTGCCAAGGCTACGCGCCCGAGTCCGGCGTTAGCAACCGCAAGGTGAGAGTGCTAACGGGTGACGGCATGCGAGAATCACCTGCATGGGCCGCGCGGCACGAGAGCCGGACGAGACGGCGATCGAGTTCCTGCCCGCCGACCAGCACGCCTTCGGGTCCGGCGCGGGCGACAGCAGCGTCTTCGCAGGGTTCGACGACGAGGACGACCCGTTCGACGATGCACCTCGGTCACGGTGGCTCGTCGGCATCAGCGCAGCGGTCGTCACTGCGCTCGTTGCCGCCGGGGTCGTCGCCGCCTCGCCGTGGGCGGACACGGCCGCTGCGCCGGTCACCACCGTGCCGGTCACCACGGTCACCGCGCCCGTCAGCACGACAGAGGTGCCCGAGCCCGAGCCTGATCCCGGGCGCACATCGACGGCACCCGGCATCGTCCTCGATCCGGTGCCGGACGGCTTCGCCCTGCGCCAGTCACGGGTCGGGCCCGATGCCGCCGGCTCGGCGTACGGCTGGAGCGAGGTGTGGGCCGCGCCGGGTGCCACCAGGTCCACCGGTCGGTGGTTCTCGGTGACCTTCATACCCTTCGCCGAGATGGCGGGCGTGGCGGACCCGGGCGCCACGGTCGACGTGGGGGGCCGCCAGGGCATGCTGGTGTCCGACCCCGCCGGTGTGTCGACGCTCCGGTTCGACAGCGGGCAGATCGACGCGGCGCGGCTGGTGATGGTGTCGGCGTTCGGCTTCACCGATGTCGGCCTGATCGAGCTCGGGGCGTCGATCGGCGTCGAGGACGACCGCCCGCAACTCGTCGACGACCGTCCGACGTTCCTGCGCCCCGAGCTGCTCGACGGGCTCGTCCGCATCGCCGCCGCACCCGCGGCGATCGATCTCGTCGACGAGGTGCTGCAGCCGAACGACCGCACGGCGGCGACGATCTACTCCAGTGACGGCTAC
>JBEGOE010000095.1:0-5368 GCA_041182165.1 Actinomycetota bacterium | reverse complement strand
GGAGCACGAACATCGGCGGCGCCCATGTGGAGGCGGGAACGCGGAAAGGGCGGGCCGCCGAAGCGGCCCGCCCATCACCCGTTACGACGATGTCGGGGTCGACCATCGAGTCGGCAGGAGGCTCAGCCTCCCATTGCCGCCTTGAGGTCGAATGCCGGCTTGGTGTAGCTGGTGCCCTTCACGTCGACACCCTCTGCCTCGAGCTCCGCGATCGCCTTGTTTACGAGGTCGTTGGTGTACGCCGCCGCATCGGGATCCGCCTTGATGAGGCCGCTGTCCTTGGCGATGGCGATGGTCTGGCCCCATGCATCCTTCGTCATGACACCGGCACCATCTGGCGATGGCCAGATGAGCGCGTTGATCTCGTTCATCATGTACTGCATGTGCACCTTGTTGAGCGCGGAACCGCTCTTGACGACGATGTCGGCACACTCGTCCACGTTGTCACGGCAGTACGCCCAGCCCTGGAGGGAGCCCTTCAGGAACGCGATGGCGGTGGCCTCGTTGGCCGGGTCTGCCAGCCATTCGGTCTGAGCCCAGATGGCGTCCTGCAACATCGCAGTGCCTTCGTCGTTCCAGTTGATGACGTTGAACAGATCCTCGGTGTAGAGGTCACCCGTGTCGGGGTTCTCCGTCTGGAGCAGGATCCCGAACTCGTTGTAGATCATGGCCTGAGCGGAATCGATCTCCCGGTTGAGCAGCGCCTGCATGTCGAAGTTCTGCTGGACGAGTTCGACGTCGGCGTCGGGATCGAGGCCAGCGGAGCGAATACCCGCGAGCAGTTCGAACTCATTGCCGAAGCCCCAGTTACCCACCTTGGTTCCCGCGAGGTCGGCCGACGTCGTGATGCCGTCTTCCTTCCACGAGACCTGCAGCGTGCCGCTGCGCTGGAAGACCTGTCCGATGTTGGTGATCGCGATGCCCTCCTCGCGCGAGGCGAGCGACTTCGGGACCCACGAGATCGCGAACTCGGCCTGACCCGATCCGAGAACCTGCTGAGGCACGATGTCGACCGCACCTTCAAGGATCGTCACATCGAGGCCTGCCGCCTCGTAGAAGCCCTTCTCGACAGCTGCGTAGTAGCCGGCGAACTGCGACTGGGCGAACCACTGCAGTTGCAGCTTCACCGGAGTGAGCTCACCCGAAGGTGCTGCCGGATCGCTCGTGGCCGCTGCAGTCGCGTCGCTGGACGAACCGCTGTCGTCGCCACACGCGGCCAACGCCACCAGTGGCAGCACCGCCACCATGGTCCAGCGCCTGAGGCGCCTTCCTCCTTGAGCCTTCATTGCATTCCCCCTTCTTGTAGGTATTCGTGGTTGTTGCTTGGTATCCGTGGTGTGTGGTTGAACGCCGACTCGTCATTGAGCACGACGGGTGTACCACGGGGCGACCAGCCGCTCGAGCAACTGGACACCTCCGTAGAGCGTGAGGGCCAGCACGCACGCGGCGACGATGCCGGCCCACGCATCGTCGAAACGGACGACCGAGGCCGCCTGGGTGATGTAGACGCCGAGCGTTCGGCGCGAACCGCCGAAGTACTCGGACACGATGGTGGTGATCATCGCCAGCGACGCTGCGATCTTCAGACCGACGAACAGCATCGGCAACGAGGTCGGGATGCGAACACGCAGCAGGATCGTCATCCGGCTCGCCCCGTAGGAGCGCATCAGTTCGATGTCTGACGACGACACCGAATCGAGCCCCCGTGCCGCATTGACGAACACCGGGAAGAACGTGACCACGGCCACCACGACGATCTTCGCCGCAGCGCTCGTGATCCCGAACCAGATGTTGGCGATCGGCGCCAGCACCACGATCGGCGTAGAGGCCAGGACGATAGCGAGAGGGGTCAACCCGTCACCGAGGCGTCGGAACCTGCTGCTGACCAGCGCAACCAGAAACCCCGCTGAGCCTCCGAGGAGGAACCCGTACAGGGCGGACTTGAACGTGGCACGAGCGGCCTCGGCCACAGTGCTGAAGTTCTCTTGCAACGCACGAGCGATGGCGGACGGCGCCGGCAGGAGGAACTGCTCGACGTCGGCGACGTTCACCCAGATCTCCCAGCCGCCGAGGATCACCACACCGGCGATGAGCGGCCAGAACAGCGCGCGCAGGGCCGCCATCTAGAGGACGCCTTCCGAATGCAGCGCCTCGCGCACCTCGGTCACCTTGGCGAAGAACTCGGGGGACTCACGGGTGGAGATGTCGCGCTGACGGCCCAACGGGATGTCGACGATGCGGTGGATGCGGCCAGGACGGGGCGTCATCACCACCACCTTCGTCGAGAGGAACACGGCCTCGGCGATCGAGTGGGTCACGAACACGATCGTGGTCCCCGTCTCGCGCCAGATCCGGAGCAGCTCGTTCTGGAGGTGCTCGCGAGCGATCTCGTCGAGCGCTCCGAAGGGCTCGTCCATCAGGAGGAGCTGTGGCTGGAACGAAAGCGCACGGGCGATGGCCACTCGCTGCTGCATTCCCCCCGACAACTGCGAGGGCCGATGGCCGGCGAACTCCTCGAGCTTGACGAGTTTCAGCATCCGGGTTGCGATCTCGGCGCGCTCGGCCTTGGGCACACCGGCAAGGCTGAGCGGCAACTCGACGTTCTTGCTGACCGTGCGCCACTCGAACAACGTCGACTGCTGGAAAGCGAACCCGTAGCTACGATTTTCGCGGGCCTTCGTTGGTGTGTCTCCGAGCACCTCGACCGTCCCGGACGATGGAGCGACCAGATCGGCCATCACCCGCAGCAGCGTGCTCTTACCGCAGCCCGAGGGGCCGATCAGTGAGACGAACGCACCACGCTCGATGTCGAGATCGATCGACTCGAGTGCCGTGACCGAACCCGCCTTCGACGCTCCGAACACCACGCCGACGCCCGTCATGCGGGCCGCGACTGCGGTCGCGTCGGCGTCCGCCGTCGGCGGTGTCTCTGACATGGTCATGGCAACTCCTTCCGGCGGGGGCCCAGCACGAGCCGCTCCGCTGCAACGACGATCCCCACGAAGCACAGGCCGAGCAGGGCGGCCGAGCCGACCGCCGCAAACAGACGCTCCGGTTCGAGGTCGTAGAACGATGTGAACGTGAGCAGCAGGCGGCCGACGCCATCACGCTGGCCGGACGGCAACTCACCGACGATGGCGCCGACGACGGCCGCTGTGGCAGCGAGCCGCAGCCCGGTGAACAGATACGGCAGCGCCACCGGCACCTTGAGACGGAACAGCGTGCTCGTTCGACTCGCCGCATATGAGCGCATCAGTTCCAGCCGGCCCGCATCTGCCGAGGCGAGGCCACGTCGCACGTTCACCACCACCGGGAAGAACACGAGGTAAGCGGCGATGATCGACACCGAGACCCAAGCTGGCCAGCCGCGACGGCCACCCCAGATGACCACCATCGGGGCGGTGGCCACGAACGGGATGGTCTGGCTGACGAGGATCCACGGCACGAGGGCCTTGCCGAGCAGCGGAATGACCTCGAACGCGAATGCGAGGCAGATCCCCACGATCGTGCCGATGACCAGACCGATCGCAGCTTCGCGTGACGTGAAGATGGCCGCATCGAGCAGTTGGCGCCACAGGGCCTGCGTGCTGCCTGAGGTCTGAACGGGCTCGTCGAGTGCCGACACGATGGACCAGAGGTGCGGCATCGTGGTGTCATCGGTCGGCACCGGGAACGACCACCCGAGCAGCGGGATCGTGTCGTCGCACCACTGACCGAGGAGCTTGTACAGCTCCCATCCCAGCGCTAGGGCGGCCATGACGACGATCACCGGCACCGCCCGCCTGATGCGGGCACGGCTCGCATCGGTCGCAGTCGACGAAGCAGCGGCCGGGACGGCAGCGGCGGCAGGCGATGCCGCCGTTTTGGTGTCGGGCAGGGTCATGAGTGTGGAGAGAATGACACCGGCAGAAGGATCCGCATCGAGCGCTTCGTGATCAGGTAGCCGTAGCGGCCAGCGAAATCGACCCACTCCTTGTCCTTCCAGAGCGCCTCACGTCGCTTGCGACGGTCGTTGTCGTTCTTGAACTCCCAGACCTGGATCAGTTGGTCGATGTCGCCACCGGTGTCGACCGACCAGAAGGCGACCAGCTTGCCGAGGACGCGCTCGAGGATTGCGAGCCCCTCGTCGGCGTACGCCTGGACAAGCAACCCGCCCTTACCCACCTGCATGTCGTAGACGCTCTCCTCGTGAATCACTGGCCGAGCTCCGGACTGCGCATGGCTGCGATCTTTCGAGCGATGTGGGCGCCCGACGTCGTCGGCTCGTACTTGGCAGGATTCTCGTCGCTGCAGCAACTACTGATGACCTCGATCTCTGCGTCGTAGTTCGGCTGGTGGAAGAAGATGAGCGACAGACGGTCGGACATCGCATCCTCGACGCGGTCCGGCAGGCCCACCTGGTGGATGGTCGAGACCCAACGGTCGTTGGTCCACTCGGCCATGAGGTCACCGATGTTGATGACGAAGGAATCCTCGACGTAGGGAGCGCTGACCCACGTGCCGTCCATGAGGACCTGCAGGCCTCCGGGTGCCTTGTCGCGCTGGACGATCGTGAGGCTGCCGAAGTCGGTGTGCGCGCCGCCGCGAAGCTGGCCGGGCTTGGGCGCCTCGGCAAGCGGCGGGTAGTGGATGGCGCTCATGTTCGTGATGTGCTTGTCGACCTTGGGGTCGAAGAAGTGCTCGTCGAGACCGAGCGCCAGCGCGAACAGCCGCATGAGGCGGGTGGCGAGCAACTCCATCTCGGTGTAGTAGCTCGTCCACAGCTCGCGCATCGTCGGCACCTCGGCCGGCCACTGGTTCGGCGCGAAGAACGCACCCGCACGCTCCCAGGAGTGGTAGTCGTCGCCGGGCACGTCGACCGGACCGATGGAGAACGATTCCTTGAGATCGGGTGGCGACTCCTGCCCGTAGCTCGCGGCGAGCGACTCGGTACCGGGCGAGGTGTACCCGCGGTAGCGGTCCGGCGGCATCTTGTAGGCGAGCTTCTGCTCGGCCGGGAGACCGAAGTACTCCATGGTGACCGCTCTCACCTGTTCGATGAAGGTTCGGTCGATACCGTGCCCCGTGACGACCAGGAAGCCGACGGCTCGGCAGGCGTCGTCGATCTGGCGGGCGACGTCGAGCGCGCCCTCCGGATCACCGGAGAGGTACGGAGAGATGTCGATCACCGGGATCGATGGTGCGTCGACGGTCGTCATGGTGTTCCCCTTGTGTGGCTCTGGATGTGTGCAGGACAGGTGCGCTGGTTCACGCCTTGGCCCTCACGTGGTCGGCGATGGCCGGCATCACCTTCTCGCCGTAGGCGGCGAGCGTGTGGTCCTTGTCGTCGTGCTGGAGGTAGATGCTGAACTGGTCGACACCGAGGTCC
>JBEGOE010000094.1:0-3187 GCA_041182165.1 Actinomycetota bacterium | reverse complement strand
GCGCCCGACGACGTCGAGCGTCGACAGCTCGAGCGGCTCGACCTCACCCCGGAACGGGGTCATCTCGGCAGCGGTGCTCTTGCCCCGGTGGTGCAGGCAGACGACGAGGTGGTCCTTGGCCCGGGTGCAGGCCACGTAGGCGAGCCGTGCCGCTTCGAGGCTGGCAACCTCGTCGTCGGAACGGAACCGTGCCGTGGCGTCGCGATGGGCGAACCGGCCCATCTTCACCAGCGCACGCCGTCCGGTGCCCGTGTCGTCGATGGCGGCGCGCACGTTGCCCCCGGTGCCGGACTGGCGGCCCATGCCGGCCACGAGCACGATCGGGTACTCGAGCCCCTTCGCGGCGTGGATCGTGAGGATGTGGACGGCGTCCTCGTCGGTCTCGTCGGAGGTGACGTTCGTGCGGTCGCGGTTGTCGACGCGCACGTCGATCCAGGCCAGGTATTCGCCGAGCGAACCGCCGGTCTGCTCGTGCCACCAGCGCGCCTCGTCGAGCACCAACCTGAGGCGGCGCCATGTGGTGGTGTGGGCGCCGTCGGACAGCGACGCTGCCTGCGCCCGGCAGTCGGTGGCGATCTGCTGGAGCAGGTCGGGGACCGGTGTGTGGTGCCGGACGCGGCTCCAGCGCCGGAGCCGAGCGAGCTCATCGAGCACGTGCGGCTCGCCGGGCCGGTCGGTGCCGGTGCTGCCGAGATGCCACCGTCCGCCGGCTCGTCGGTGCTCGGTGAGCTCGACGTCGCTGATCGCCAGCACCGACGTGCGCAGTGCCGTGACCACCTTGGCCGGTGATGCCGTGTCGTTCACGGCGCGCAGCACGCGCAGCAGGTCGCGGACCTCTCGGGTGTCGTACAACAGGGCGCCGCCCTCGATGACGTACGGAATGCCAGCTCGTCGGAGTGCCGGCTCGAGGTGGACGAGGTCGGCCCGCTGGCGCACCAGCACCGCGATGTCGGTGGCGCGGGCGGGTCGCTCGTCACCCTCGTGGTCGCGCACGGCCCACGCGCCGCGTGCTGCCGCGATGGTGGCGGCGATGTCGACCGCCTGGAGTCGGCTGACCTCGTCGGCCGCAGCGTCGATCCGCCCACCGATGACCGTGACCACCGCCGGGGCGTCGGGTACGTGACCGGCCAGCGGAGCGAACGGCACCTGGCCGTGACCGGCGGTGAACCACTGTGCGAACACCTCGTTGACCCAGCGGAGGATCGCCGGCCGTGACCGGAAGTTCGTGCTGAGCTCGAGCTGGGTGACCCCTGGCAGCGCGCGCAGCTCTTCGAACAGCGCGACGTCGGCCTCGCGGAAGCCGTAGATCGACTGCTTGGGGTCGCCGACGGCGAACAGTACCGGCCGGTGCGCGAGCCCGCCGGGCGCCGGCGCGTCGGTCAGCATGCGGACGATGTCGTACTGGACGATGTCGGTGTCCTGGAACTCGTCGACGCACAGGTGATCGATCTCGGCGCGCAGCCGCGAGCGGATCTCGGGACGGTCGGTGAGCAGGCGACGGGTAAGCACCAGGATGTCGTCGAACGACAGTTGGCCGCGCCGGTAGCGCAGCTCGGCCTCGGCGAGCACGATGGGCACGAGGACGTGCAGGACGTGGCCGAGCGCGCACTCGTACACGGCGGCGCTGATCGTCTCGATACGGGTTTTGACGTCGTCGCGGGTCTCCTTCCAGGAGGCACCGCCGTTGTTGCCGAACTTCGGTGCCGGGATCGATGCGATGGCGGTGAGCATCGAGTCGGCGGTCGCCACCTTCGACACGCCATCGCTCGCCTCGGCGAACAGCTCGCGGAGCTTCACCGGCGTGGCCGGGTCGGCGGCGAGCGCAGCGATGTGGTCGCCGATGGCCGTGCACCCCGTGTGCCACGGATCGGGCAGCTCGAACGAGACCTCGGCGAACCGGTCCCACTGTTGGTCGATGAGGGTGATGAGGTCGTGCAGCATGCCGAGCCGGTAGACCGAGACGTAGAGCTCGATGGCCTGGCGCAGCATCGGGTCGTCGAGTTCGGCCACCCGGTCGAAGAACGCCTCGCGGATGCGGCGGATGCGATCGGCGGCGTCGGCGCCCGACATGAGCTCGTCCTGGGTGGTGAAGACCGGGGGCAGCCCGGCGTCGAGCGGGTGCCGCCGCAGGATGCCCAGGCAGAACGAGTGGATGGTGCCGACACGCATGAGCTCGATCTGCGGGACGAGGTTCGCCGGCAACTTGATGCGCAGCTTGTTGACGAGGTCGCGGGCGGCCCGCTCGGTGAAGGTGATGGCCACGATGCGGTCGGGGTCAGCCTTGTCACCACCGAGCACGGTCTCGAGCCGCCGGATGAGCGCCTCGGTCTTGCCGGCCCCGGCGCCCGCAGCGACGACGACGGGCGCATCGATCAGCGTGCGCGCGGTGTCGCGTGCCGCCTGATCGACGAGCGCCGGCCGTGCGTCGACGTCGAGGGAGATCTGTTCGGTGGCCATCAGAGCACCCACTCGATCCTGCGCTGGTTGATCTCGGTGAGGCCGAGTTGGTCGGGCGTGCACACCGCGCAGCCGAACGAGCCGACCTCGCCGGGTTGGAACCGGCCATCGGCGATGGCGGCGGTGATCTCGTCGATGCGGTGGTGCAGGGCGTCGAGCACGGTTTCGTCGAGGTCGAGCACGACGTCCCGCTGCACGTCGTGGTGGCCGTTGAATCGGTAGGTGGCCTGGGTGACCGGCCGCCCGAGCAACTGCTCGGCGGCCCAACCGTAGAACGCCAGCTGCAACTTGTCGGCCTCGTCGCCCAGTGGCAGCAACGGGCTGATCCGCTTGAAGCTGGCACTGCTGCCGCTCTTGACATCCATCACGCGCAGGGTGCCGTCGGGCCGCTGGTCGAGCCGGTCGATCGCACCGGTGAAGTGCAGGTGCCGCTCGCCGTCGGGGGACGTCCACACCACAGCCGGCCGCTTGCCCTCGCTTCGTGTGCCGAACGCAAACTCGGGCTCGACCGGGGTGACCGCGTCGGTGAGCTCGTCGGTGATGCCGCGGCGCAGTGCGGCAAGGAGCTGTGCCCGCCGAGCGCGCCACATCTCAGGATGCCCGAGCCGATGCGCGGCGAGCGGGCCGGCGGCCTCGTCGTCGAGCAGGCGGGTGGCAGCGGCGAAGGCGGCATCGGCATCGGCCTGCGTGGCGATCCAGGGGCCGGGGTGGCCGGGGTGCGACTCGAGCC
>JBEGOE010000093.1:0-5259 GCA_041182165.1 Actinomycetota bacterium | reverse complement strand
GTCGTCGATCAACTGCTCGAGCTGCACTGCTGGCCCCCTGCCCGCACGGTCGGGCCGTCGTCGGATGACCTCGGCTGTTTCCGGACTGTGACGCTTTGTGCGGGCACAATACAACCATTGTGCGGCGGTTCGGTGTGACATTACGATCCGCGGTCATGAGCGACACGTCGATGGGGGGCCGCACGGTTCGTGCCGCTCTGGTGCAGACCGATTGGCCCGGCACGAAGGAGGCGATGCTCGACAAGCACGAGCAGTACGCCCACGAGGCCGCCGCCCAGGGCGCGCAGGTGATCTGCTTCCAGGAGCTCTTCTACGGCCCCTACTTCTGCCAGGTGCAGGAGACCGAGTACTACGGCTACACCGAGTACATCCCCGACGGGCCCACCACGCAGCGGTTCCAGTCCATCGCCAAGGAGACCGGCATGGTGATGGTGCTGCCGATGTACGAGATCGTCCAGCCGGGCCTCTACTACAACACCGCCGCCGTCATCGACGCCGATGGCCGCTACCTCGGCAAGTACCGCAAGCAGCACATCCCCCAGACGAAGGGGTTCTGGGAGAAGTTCTACTTCCGCCCCGGCACCGGCGGGTACCCGGTGTTCGACACCGCCGTCGGCAAGGTCGGGGTCTACATCTGTTACGACCGCCACTTCCCCGAGGGCTGGCGCGCCCTCGGCCTCAACGGCGCCGAGATCGTCTTCAACCCGTCGGCCACCCACCGCGGCCTCAGCGAGTACCTGTGGCGCCTCGAGCAGCCCGCCGCGGCCGTCGCCAACATCTACTACGTCGGCGCGATCAACCGGGTCGGCATCGAGGACCTCGGCGAGAACGACTTCTACGGGCAGAGCTACTTCGTCGACCCCGAGGGCAAGTTCGTTGGCGAGGTCGCTGACGCCTTCAAGCCCGAGCTCGTGGTGCGCGACCTCGACATGGCCAAGATGCGCGACATCCGCGACCGCTGGGCGTTCTACCGTGACCGCCGACCCGACGCATACGACGAGCTCGTCGAGCACTGACACACCGAACACCCGAACACCGGGCAACACGCACGCCACACACGATCCAGGGGGAACACACATGGCGAAGACGCTCATCAAGAACGGCAGGGTCATCTCGACCACGGGCGTCATCGCGCAGGACGTCCTCATCGACGGCGAGACGATCACTGCGCTCGGGTCGCCCGGGTTCTTCACCGACGAGGGCTGCGACACCGTCATCGATGCTGCCGGCAAGTACGTCATCCCCGGCGGCGTCGACGTGCACACCCACATGGAGTTGCCCTTCGGCGGCACGTTCGCCAGCGACACCTTCGAGACCGGCACCCGCGCCGCGGCCTGGGGCGGCGTCACCACGATCGTCGACATGGCCGTGCAGCGCTCTGGCGAGAACGTGTTCGACGGCCTGGCCGAATGGCACCGCAAGGCCGACGGCCAGTGCGCCGTCGACTACGCCTTCCACCAGATCATCGGTGGCGTCGACGACCAGTCGCTGAAGGCGATGCAGTACCTCACCGAGCACGAGGGCATCAGCAGCTTCAAGTTCTTCATGGCCTACCCGGGCGTGTTCTACAGCGACGACGGCCAGATCCTGCGGGCGATGCAGACCGCCGCCGACTGCGGCGCCATGGTCATGATGCACGCCGAGAACGGCATCGCCATCGACGTGCTGGTGCAGCAGTCACTCGCCCGCGGCGAGACCGACCCGAAGTACCACAGCTACACCCGCCCGTCGCCGCTCGAGGCCGAGGCGACCCACCGTGCCATCGTGCTCAGCCACGTGGCCGGCAACGTGCCGCTCTACATCGTCCACATGTCGGCCGGCGATGCGCTCAACGAGGTCGCCGCAGCCCGTCACAACGGCCGCAACGTGTTCGCCGAGACCTGCCCGCAGTACCTGTGGCTCACCCTCGAGGACACCCTCGGCCAGCCCGGCTTCGAGGGCTCGAAGTGGGTGTGCAGCACGCCGGTCCGCTCGCGGACGAACGACCCCGACTACATCGGCATCATGGGCCACGGCCACCATGCCGACCTGTGGAAGGGCCTGCGGATGAACGAGCTCGCCGTCGTCAGCACCGACCACTGCCCGTTCTGCTTCAAGGACCAGAAGGAGCTCGGCCTCGGCGACTTCTCGAAGATCCCCAACGGCATCGGTGGCGTCGAGCACCGCATGGAGCTCATCTACCAGGGTGTCGTGGCCGGCGAGCTGAGCCTCGAGCGCTGGGTCGAGACCTGCTGCACCACCCCCGCCCGCATGTTCGGCATGTACCCGAAGAAGGGCGTCATCGCGCCGGGCAGCGACGCCGACGTCGTCGTCTGGGACCCCAACACCAAGACCAAGATCGGCATCAACGACAAGCACCACATGAACATGGACCACAGCGCCTGGGAGGGTTGGGTGATCGACGGCAAGGTCGACACCGTGCTCTCGCGTGGCCTGGTCGTGGTCCAGAACGATCAGTACACCGGCCGCAAGGGGCACGGGCAGTTCGTCAAGCGCGGCCTGTCGCAGTACCTCGTGTAGGCCGGCGTCGTCGCCGTCCCTGCTCCGGCCGCCGCCTTCGCAGGCCGTCGCTGTCCTCACCACGGTCGGGGAACCCCACCCCGACCTACTGGTTCGGCCAGCGACGCCCTCCTCGGCGTCGGCCTCACATTGCGTCGGCGCCGGCGCTCGCTCAACACATCGCTACTGCTCCGTCGGCGTTGACGGACGAGGAAGAAGTAGGTATCGCAGATGAACAGGATCTCGCATTGGATTGATGGGAAGGTCGTGCCGGGCACGTCGGGGCGCAGCGGGGTGGTGTTCAACCCGGCGACGGGCGAGCAGGCGTCGGCGGTCGACCTCGCGTCGGCGGCCGAGGTGTCGGCGGCCATCGCCGTGGCGAAGGCGGCGTTCCCTGCGTGGCGCGCCACCAACCTGTCGCGGCGGGCCGAGGTGATGTTCCACATGCGTGAACTGATCTCGGCGAACCGCAAGGAGATCGCATCGCTGCTGTCGGCCGAGCACGGCAAGGTCCTGTCCGACGCCCTCGGCGAGGTCGCCCGCGGCCTCGAGAACGTGGAGTTCGCGTGCGGCATCCCCAACCTCATGAAGGGCGGCTACAGCGAGCAGGCCTCGTCCGGCGTCGACGTCTACAGCATCAAGCAGCCGCTCGGTGTGGTGGCCGGCATCACGCCGTTCAACTTCCCCGCCATGGTGCCGATGTGGATGTTCGCCAACGCCCTGGCGTGTGGCAACACCTTCGTGCTGAAGCCCAGCGAGAAGGACCCGTCGGCGAGCATGTTCCTGGCCGAGCTGCTGAAGCAGGCCGGTCTGCCGGACGGCGTGTTCAACGTCGTCAACGGCGACAAGGAGGCCGTCGACACGCTGCTCCACCACCCCGACATCGCCGCGATCAGCTTCGTCGGCTCCACCCCGATCGCGAAGTACATCTACGAGACCGGCACCAGGAACGGCAAGCGCGTGCAGGCCCTCGGCGGTGCCAAGAACCACATGCTCGTGCTCCCCGACGCCGACCTCGACATGGCCGCCGATGCCGCCGTCAGCGCTGCCTACGGCTCGGCCGGCGAGCGCTGCATGGCGATCAGTGTCGTGCTCGCCGTCGACTCGGTGGCCGACGCCCTCATCGAGCGGATCAAGGCCCGCATCCCCGACATCAAGGTCGGGCCCGCCAGCGAGGAGGGCAACGAGATGGGCCCGCTCATCACCGGCGAGCACCGCGACAAGGTGGCCGGCTACGTGGCCGGTGCCGCCGAAGAGGGCGCCACCGTGGTGGTCGACGGTCGCGACGGAGCACTCGAGAACGGCGGGTTCTTCCTGAACCCGAGCCTCATCGACAACGTCACGCCCGGGATGAAGTGCTACGACGACGAGATCTTCGGGCCGGTGCTCGGCGTCAGCCGCATCGCCTCGTACGACGAGGGCCTGCAGCTCATCAACGACAACCAGTACGGCAACGGCACGGCGATCTTCACCCGTGACGGCGGCGTCGCCCGCCAGTTCGAGTTCGACGTACAGGTGGGCATGGTGGGCATCAACGTGCCGATCCCGGTGCCCGTCAGCTACTACTCGTTCGGTGGCTGGAAGGCGAGCCTGTTCGGTGACCAGCACATGTACGGTCCCGACGGCATCAACTTCTTCACCCGCACCAAGGTCGTCACCAGCCGGTGGCCCGACCCCCGCACGTCGTCCGTCGACCTCGGCTTCCCGCAGAACCGATAGGACCGGTACGTCATGGACTTCGGAGTCGTTCTGCAGACCACGCCGCCGTCGGCACGCGTCGTCGACCTGGCCAAGCGCGCCGAGACGTACGGGTTCACTCACGTGTGGACCTTCGACAGCCACATCCTGTGGCAGGAGCCGTACGTCATCTACAGCCAGATCCTGGCCGAGACGCGCAACGTCGTCGTCGGCCCGATGGTCACCAACCCGGCCACCCGCGACTGGACGGTCACGGCCAGCCTGTACGCCACGCTGAACGAGATGTACGGCAACCGCACCGTGTGCGGCATCGGCCGCGGCGACTCGGCGGTGCGCCTCACCAACGGCGCACCCACCACCCTCGCCACCTTGCGCGAGAGCATCCACGTCATCCGCGAGATGGCCAACGGGCGCAGCGTGCCGTACAAGGGGGCCGACATCAGGCTTCCCTGGGCGTCGAAGAGCGAGCTCGAGGTGTGGGTCGCCGCCTATGGCCCGAAGGCGCTCGCCCTCACCGGCGAGGTCGCCGATGGGTTCATCCTGCAGCTCGCCGACCTGTCGATCGCCGAGTGGACCATCGGTGCCGTGCGCGAGGCAGCGGCCGGCGCCGGACGCAACCCCGATGACGTCACCATCTGCGTGGCGGCCCCGGCGTACGTCACCGACGGCACCGACGAGGGCCTCGCCCACGGGCGCGAGCAGTGCCGGTGGTTCGGGGGCATGGTGGGCAACCATGTGGCCGACATCGTCAGCCGCTACGGCGACTCGGCGCCTGTGCCGAAGGCGCTCACCGACTACATCAAGGGCCGCCAGGGGTACGACTACAACGAGCACGGCCAGGCCGGCAACAGCCACACCACGTTCGTGCCCGACGAGATCGTCGACCGGTTCTGCATCATCGGCCCGCCCGAGGTGCACATCGAGCGGATGCGTCAGCTGAAGGACCTCGGTGTCGACCAGTTCAGCATCTACCTCCAGCACGACGACAAGGACCACACGCTCGCCGCCTACGGCGAGAAGGTGATGCCGGCCATCGCCGACCACGTGAGGGCCAAGGCGTGA
>JBEGOE010000092.1:0-3361 GCA_041182165.1 Actinomycetota bacterium | reverse complement strand
GCGCTGGAACGCTTCGAGCTGGTACTCCTCGAGGTCGTTGGTGCGGCCTCGGACCATCGCCTCGAGCTCGCCGGTGCGCAGACGCAGGATCTCGGCCTGCTGGCGCGCCGCCTCGGTGTCGTGGGCGATCTGCAGGGTCTTGATGCGCAGGTCGGTGCCCCGAGCGAAGATCGCCTCGTGCTTGCTGAAGCGCTCCTCCTGGTGGTGGAGCGCATCCTCGTAGCGGCCGAGCTGCTTGAAGACCGCGGCCAACTCGGTGTGCGCGGCGAGCTCGCTCTCGAGCACACCCGATTCCTGGGCGATGCGGAGGGCGGCGCGGTAGTGCTCGGTGGCCGGCTCGAGCTCGCCGCGGGCCACCGACACGCCGCCGCGGGCCATGGCCAGCGAGAACGCCGTGGTCTTCGTGGACGAGCTGTCGGGAAGCTCGGCGAGGAGGACCTCGGCCTCGTCGAGGCACCGGTCGGCCTGATCGAGCGCCTTCACGCCGCAGTACGAGGCTCCGATGCGGGCGAGCACCGCTGGCACGTACTCGGGTGAGTGGACACGGCTGAGCTCGAGGGCCTGCTCGCCCAGGCTGATCGCGAGGAGGAACTCGTTCCGGCGAGCACGCACCTCGGCCATGTTCAGCAGTGCCAGGACGTCGTAGGCGGCACGGTCGAGGCCCCTGTTCGCGGCAAGCGCGGCCTCGTAGGTGACCAAGGCGCGATCGGTGTCGCCGAGCGAGTGGTGGATGATCGCGATGGTGTTGAGGAGGTTCCCCTCATCGACGCGCTCACCCGTGAGGCGGTAGAGGTCGAGCGCGGCAAGCGCACTCTCGAGCGCTTCGGTGAAGTTGCCGGCGTCGTACTGGACGAGGCCGACGAGGTTCAGCGTCCAGACCTCGATGACGGGCGCACCGGCGTTGCGAGCCAACTCACGGGCATCGAGCGCGATCGCAAACGCATCGTTCGGCTGGCCGGCGGTGTAGGCGATCGAGGCCAGGCGATAGAGCGCCTCGGCCTCGCCACAGGCGTCGTCGAGGGTGCGGGCCAGCACCCGGGCCTGCTGAGCCATCGCCCGAGCAGCATGGACGTCGGTGTTCTCGCAGGCGCGTGCGTTGTCGAGCAGTTCCCGCACGGTCCTGACCACGCTGGAGCCTTCGACGCCGGGCGTCGTACGAATCGCCACGTGAACTGCTCCTTCCGTCGCCGGCGTTGCCGAACGGCAACATGCCCGGGAAGGCTAGTGATGACGCCCCTGCGATGCATGGATGACCGGCACTCAGACCGGACCGTTGCCGACACGGAGCGTGTCCGAGCATCACCGTCCGTGTCCGCTCGGACGGCTTGACGTCACCGTTCTCGTATCGTGGTGCGATGGGCGCGGGCGGACGGCGGATCGAGCGGTCGGCGATCGGCGCGCTCGTGCCTGCGGCGATGCTCCTCCCGATCAGCATCGGGGCGCTCGCCGTCTTCTGGTGGCCCCTCCACCTCGTCTCCGACCTCCCCTTCGGCGCCTTCGTGCTGGGCTACCTGGCAGCTGGCGTGCTGCTGTTCGTGAAGCCCATCCAGGTCGTGTTGCTCGTGCCCCTACTCGGAGCACGGCGGCCCACCCGCGACGAGCGCGTGCGGCTCGACACCGCATGGCGATCGGTGCTGCAGGCAGCGCACCTGCCAGAACGCCGGTACGTGCTGGTGGTGCTGCCGGCCGACGAGCTCAACGCCTTCGCGTGCGGCGGCCACCTCGTGGTCGTCACCACGTTGGCAGTCGAGGCGCTGCCGCGTGACGAGCTGACCGGGGTGCTCGCGCACGAGCTCAGCCATCACCTCGGCTTCCACACCTTCGCCCTCACGGCTGCGCAGTGGCTCAGCGTGCCCGTGCTCGTCCTCGCCCGCATCGGCTTCTTCCTCCAGAGCGTCGCGACGGCGGCCACCGCCAGCTACGCCAGCCACTCGTCGGCCCTCACCGCGGTGGGACGGCTCGTCAGCCTGTTCCTCACCGCCGTGTCGTGGGTGTTCCTCAGCGGGCTGTTGCTCGCCAACGCTGTCGGCAACGTGTCGGGGCGGCTCTCCGAGTTCCAGGCCGACGAGCGGGCGGTCGATCTCGGGTTCGGCGCCGAGCTGTCGAACGCACTGCGCCGCACCCTGGCCATGGGCAGCGGCGAACGGCCGCGCACCTGGCGCGAACGGCTCGCCGCCACGCACCCGCCGGCACGGACGCGCGTCGCCCGGATCGACGCGATGCGACGCACGGTGCGCAGCTGACCCCGGCCAGCCGGCTCAGGGCTCGGTGAGGGTCACCCGGTGGCGATCGCTGCCACGACGGCATCGAGCTGCGCGATCAGCACCGCCGGAGCGATCTCGAGGTCGAGGCCGCGGCGACCGCCGCTGACGAAGATCGTGTCCGACAGCGCGCACGTCTCGTCGATGACCGTGCGGAGGCGCTTCTTCTGGCCGAACGGGCTGATGCCCCCGACCACGTAGCCGGTCATTCGCTCGGCCGCAGCCGGGTCGGCCATCTCGGCGCGCTTCCCACCCACTGCGGCGGCGAGCTCCTTGAGCCGGAGCTGCGCGCTGACGGGCACGATGCCCACCACGGTGCTCATGACGCCCGTGCTCGAGGTCACCTCGGCGAGCAGGGTCTTGAAGACCCGGTCCGGGTCGACGCCGAGCTGCTCGGCCGCGGCGAGGCCGTAGCGGCGCTCGGCCGGATCGTGATCGAACTGGTGCACGACGAAGGCCGCACCGGCCCTCTCGAGCTCGATGATCGCTGGGGTCACGGCGGCCGATCGTAGGTTCGCGGCACCCCTGATCGGTGGAAGACTGTCGGCGTGGTGGTCCATCACGAGGCAGAGGCATCCGAGCCCTCACACGGCTACGAACTGGCCGACCGGTACCGCCGCGACCGTGGCACGGTCTTCCTGACCGGCGTCCAGGCGTTGGCCCGTCTGCCGTACGAGCAACTGCGGGTCGACCGGGCGAACGGCCTGCACACCGCTGCATACGTGACCGGCTACCAGGGGAGCCCGCTGGCCGGGTACGACCGCGACGTGCGGGCGGTGGCCGCGCTCGCCGAGGCCGATGGGCATCGCTTGGTGTTCCAGCCGGGGCTCAACGAGGAGCTCGCAGCGACGGCGGTGATGGGCTCCCAGCTCAGCTCGACGGTGAGCTCGCGTCGCTACGACGGCGTCGTCGGCATCTGGTACGGCAAGGCGCCGGGTCTCGACCGGGCCAGCGACGCGCGGCGCCACGCCGTGTTCGCCGGCACCTCACAGCACGGTGGCGCCGTGGCGCTGGTGGGTGACGACCCCAGCGCGAAGAGCTCGACGCTGCCGTCGTCGAGCGACGCGACCCTCATCGATCTGCACATGCCGGTGCTGTTC
>JBEGOE010000091.1:0-6449 GCA_041182165.1 Actinomycetota bacterium | reverse complement strand
CGAGGTCGTCGCTGGGCTGCTCGCCGACCGCCTCGTCACGGCCCACGGGACCACGCTCCATCTCGGCTGACGTCCCGCAACTTCGGCACCTCACTGGGGTCCAGCCCCGCAGAGGTGCCAGAGTTCGGGGGATGGATGAGCTGGAGATGCGTGTGCGGGCGGTGGCCGAGGCGACGGGCGTGCCGTTCGAGGTGATCGAGTGCGACCCGGCCCTTGCCGACACGGCAGCGTTCTGTGAGGCCTACGGGTACTCGACCGACATCTCGGCGAACACGATCGTGGTCGGCAGCAAGACCGACCCGCCGTTGTACGCGGCGTGCGTGGTGCTCGCCACCTCACGGCTCGACGTGAACGGCACGGTGCGCCGCAAGCTCGGGGCTCGCAAGGTGTCGTTCGCTCCCGCCGATGCGACGGCCGAGGTGACCGGCATGGTGATGGGCGGCGTCACGATGTTCGGCCTGCCCGACGGCCTGCCGATCTGGATCGATGCCGAGGTGATGCGCCGCGACCGGATCATCGTGGGCGGCGGCAGCCGTGGCCTCAAGCTGCTCGTGCCGGTCGCGGCACTGGCCGCGCTGCCCGGCGCCGAGGTGGTCGACGCCCTCGCCAACCCCATCCCCCCGGCCGCATAGCCCCGTTAGGCGGCGACGATCTGGCTGATGATCTCGTCGTAGGCGGCGTCGGCGTAGGCGCGCATCTCGTCATCGGTGCGGTCCTGGATCGGGTGCGGGGTGAACACCCGCGACACCGAAGGGAAGCCGAGCGACGTGCTCTGCGCGATGGCGGCGGTGACGAACTCGGCGGACGCGACGAACACGCCCGGCACACCGCGGGATTCCAGATCGACGATGTCGTGCACACTGCACGACGTGCAACTGCCTCAATCGGCGAGGGCCTCGATCACCAACGTGCAGTTGGCGGCGATCTCGTGGCGGAGGTCGACCGGCGCAGGCTTGGTGAACGTCGGCTTCTTGTAACGCTTCACCTGGGCGCCCGCCTGCAGCAGTCGCTCCTCGAGGCGGTCGAGGAAGACGTTGCCGCGCGGCTTGGAGATGTCGAGCAGGCCGATGACCTGATCGGACAGCGACGCCGGCCGGGCGAGGCGCGTGCGTTCGGCGACGCGGCGCTCACTGGTGGGGTCGAGGAGCAGCTTGCTCACGGGCGAACCTCTTTCGTCACGGGCTTCGAGCCGATGTCACCGTTGGCCCAGCCACCAATCATGGCCGAGAACAGTCCGGCGCCGCCACCCGCGTGCACCACGAGGATGCCGTCCGGGCGGAACTTGCCGAGCGTCGCGTCGGCGAGCCAGTCGGGCACGCCCTCGGCGATGCCGCCGGCGCCGCGCACGAGCTCGCTGCCGTGGATCTGCAGCCGGGCGTGCAGCTCGGCGATCAGGCGTTCGCGGTCCCAGCCGGCCTCGGCGAACACTCGGGCGTGTTCCGGGCCGACCACCAGGATGACGTCGAACCCGAGCACCGACTTCGGGTTGTGCAGCGTGCGGAGGCAGGCGGCGAAGGTGTTGGCGAGGCTGTCGGGGTCTCGCGCCAGCTGGTCCACGATGCAGCGCGGCCCTTCGCCGGCGAACACCGTGACGGCGTTCGTGCCGGACGCGACCCCGCGCGCCGTGGCGAGCGTGCCGAACGGCGACCCCTGCTCGAGCTCGGCGAAGCAGAAGCTGATCTTGCCCGGGTTGCCGTGGGTGGCGCGATCGACCTCGCCGGGGCGGCCACCGCCGACGTTGCGGACCACGAGCTGCACGGCGCGGCCGATGGTGAGGTTGGCCCGATTGCCCTGACCCATCGCGTTGCCCTCGGCGTTCATGCCGATCGCCTTCGCCCCAGGCCCGTTGCACACGATGACCGGCCCCACCGGCATGGTGGTGGCGAGCACGCCGTGGATGTTGAACTCGTCGGTGCAGATGGCCTCGACCGCAGCGATGACCCACGGCAGGTACTCCGGCTTGCAGCCGGCCATCACCGCGTTGATCGCGATCTTCTCGACGGTGACCTCGACGAGGTCGGGCGGCACGATCGCTACCACCTCGTCGGGTGGGCGTGTGGTGCCCTGCAACATGCGCAGCACGCGCTCGGCCGTGGGTGGCACCACGGGCAGGCCGTCGGTGAAGCCGAGGTCGAACAGCTTCTCCATCTCGTCGTCGAGGTCGGCGAGCTCGATGCGGCGAGCCTTCAGGACGTCGCCCGAGAACGCGGCGCGCAGCGCGTCGACGCGGTCGGGGTCGACGCTCATCGACCCGCAGCCGGGCCGCATGACCGGCAGCTCGTGGCCCAGGGTGGCGATGCCGGTGATGCGCCGCCACTCGGCCTGCGACCAGCCGACGGTGCGTTCGATCTCGACGCCCTCCATCACCTTGATGAGCGTGGGGACGGTCTCGATGTCGTGGTGCCAGCTGACCGCGAGGTCGGCGTCGTGGATGGGGGAGACGCTGTGCGGGAACGACGGGTCGTCCTGCGTGTAGACGGTGCACTCGAACTGGGCGAGGAGCGGCGCCACCATGCGGCAGGTCTCGCACTCTTCCTTCACGATGACGACGAGGCCGTCGGGCAGGCGGGTCGAGCTCATGCCAGGAACCCCATCACGAGGCCGTTCACCACGGCGGGTTGTTCGAGCTGCAGGAAGTGGCCGGCGTCGGGGACCACCTCGAGCCGGACGTTGGGGCCGCACTCGGCGCGGGCGACGTCGACCAGCTCGGACCTGATGCAGCCGTCGTCGGCGCCATGGAGGTAGAGCATCGCTTGGGTGGGGATGCCCTGTGTGGCGGCCTGCACCTCGGCGAGCGCCGGGTCGTTGTAGCCGGCCCCGAGCGTGGCCCGGTAGTACCCGAGCGCGGCTGCGAGGTGGGCCGGGTCGCGCAGGCAGGCCTTCACGTTCTCGACGTCGGCCGGGTCGCTGTGGCCGGGTGACCAGTCGCGCCAGAGCATGTCGATGAAGGCGAGGTCGTTCGCCGGCACGACGATGTCGGCGAGGAAGTGCTGGAAGAAGAACATGTACCAGCTCTTCTTCAGTTGCTCGAGGTCGGTCACGAACGCAGCGCCGAGCGTGCTGCCCGGTGGCACGGCCATGCTGACGACCTTGCTCCACCGCTCGGGTGCGAACACGGCGGCGCCGTGCGTGGCGGGCGCACCCCAGTCGTGGCCGATGATGACACCCGGCTGGCCACCACCGAGAGCCTCGTGGAAGCCGATCGCGTCCATCGACAGCATGCCGGTCTGGTATCGCCCGTCGGCGGGCACGGCGGTGGGGGCATACCCGCGCTGGAACGGGGCGACGGCGTGGTAGCCGGCGTCCGCCAGTTCGGGCAGCAGGTGGCGCCACGCGTGGGGGCTGTCGGGGAACCCGTGCAGGCACAGTGCGAGGGGTCCGTCGCCGCCGGCCGAGAGGTACGCGAACTCGACGTCGTTGACCGTGATGCGGCGCTCTTCGATGGCGGACATGGCCGAACCGTAGCCAGCACGAAGGGGTCGTGCTGCGACGGACGTCACCGACCCCGGCCGTTTACCTCGGCGTCATTCCGGACCTATGGTGGCTCGCATAGGGGGATCGCACGACATCTCTGTCACGTTCCATGGGGTGCGGGGTTCGACCCCGTGTCACGGCGATGACGTCAAGCGTTTCGGCGGGAACACGTCGTGCGTGTCTGTCGACGTTCCCGGAGAGCCGCCGCTGCTGTTCGACATGGGCACCGGCCTCCGCTACTTCGGCCAGTCGCAGCCGCAGGACGGCACCTTCCGCGGCACCTGCCTGCTCACGCACCTGCACTGGGATCACACCCAGGGCCTGCCGTTCTTCACCCCGATGCTGCAGCCCGGGTCGCAGATGGACGTGTACGCACCGATGCAGGACGACGGTCGTTCGCTGCTCGAGGTGATGCGGTCGACGATCAAGCCGCCGCTGTTCCCGATCTCGATCGATCAGTGGCCGGGCACGCTGCGTTTCCATGACCTGGCCGATGCCGACTTCACCGTCGGTGGCATCGACGTGATGGCTCGGCTGGTGCCGCACGTCGGCAACACGCTCGGCTACCGCATCGAGGCCGGTGGCCGCAGCGTCGTCTACATCAGCGATCACCAGCAGCCGTACGACGGCAGCCTGCGCGCCAGCGAGGGTGCGCTCGAGCTGGCTCGCGGTGCCGACCTGCTCATCCACGACGCGCAGTACACGAGCGACGAGTTCGCGCAGAAGTACAACTGGGGCCACTGCACGTTCGAGTACGCCGTCTGGCTCGCCGCCGAGGCCGGGGTGAAGACACTGGCGCTGTTCCACCACGATCCCACCCGCACCGACGACGCGGTCGACGCGATCGGGGTGTGCGCTGCCGAGGCCGGCGCACGGCTCGGCGTCGAGGTCATCGTGGCCCGCGAGGGGCTCACCGTCGCGGTCGGCTGATCGTGCACACCGTCGCGGTCGTCGCTTCCGTCGTGGTGGGTCTCGTGTTCGTGGTGGCCGGTGCCGCCAAGGTGGCGCAGGGCGCGACGTGGCCGGCGCAGGCTGCGCAGCTCGGTGCGCCGTCGATGCTCGCCCCGGTGGTGCCGTGGTGGGAGATCGTGGTCGGCGCGTTGCTGGTGGTGCAGCTCGGGGCCCCGTGGCCGGCGATCGCCGCGTTGGCGACGCTGCTGCTGTTCACCGCGCTGATCGTGCGGCTGCTGGCCCGTGGTGAGCACCCGCCGTGCGCGTGCTTCGGCGGGTGGAGCGCAGCACCGCTGGGCCGACGCCACGTCGTCCGCAACGTCGTGCTGCTCGCGCTGGCGATCGTGGCTCTGTTCGCCTGACGTGGGCCGCTTCCTGGAAAGCGCGGGCCGTGGGAAGTCTCATGTGGCGTAGGACGGCGGCGTTCGGTGCGCTCGTCATGCTCCTCGCGGGCTGCGGTCAGCAGCCCGCGTCGTCGCCGGTCGACTCGGCAGGTCGAGGAGGATCGAGGTACGTCTGCTTCACGCTGGGTGACGACTGGGCTGGAGCCGGCGACTTCCAGCGCCTCTTGGTGCGGCCAGATGGCCTGCGGGAAGGAATGTCGGGCTTTCGTCTCGTCGTCGACTCAGAACCAGACGTCCCCACGCTCACGCGTAGAGCCAGCAATGCTCTCGCGCAGGGAGATCGCCGCATTCATGCGAAGGCCGCGCGCACTGTCAGTCGATCGGTCGACTGCTCGCGATGACACGGACTCCCTCCCCGCCGGTGTGCGTGACTTCGACGTCAAGGCTCTCGCCCTCATGGGCTGAGAGGACCTCATCAAGTTCCGTCAACATCGATGGAAGGCCAACTGGATAGAACCCGGTGGCGCCGAAGGCGTCGTAGGCGAGCAGCACGTTGGCGATATCCGAACGGTTCAAGGGGTGGACGATCAGCTCCCCGGTCCAACTGGCTGCGGGGTCGGAGTAGTCCATCAGGAACAGGTCCCGAACCTTGGACACTTCACGCTCGACGTCAACGCGCAGGACGGTGAGAACACCGTCGTCGGAACCCGGGCCGAACAGGAGTCGATACGGGTTCTTGTACCTCATGGGAAGTGTGATCGCGATCCAGGCGTTGGGCACTGGCTTGCCACTGGTGAGGACCACCAAGTGCAGTTCGGTGGGGAGAGTTCGCGAGGTCATCTCGGGAGTCGATCGATTCGGAGGACCTTCAACGCCTGGTCCGTGAGCATTTCGATGCCGGACCCACCAGCGACATTTCCGCCGTAGATCCATTGCGCCCCTTGGGGGCTCGCCGTGATCCTGAATCCCGGCGGGGCAGTGGCTCCTCCTGGGTTCATCGCGCCAATCTGCAGAGACTGCTCGGCCGAGCGGCTGTGTTGTTGACCTACGGACTCGCATGCGAGGGCGAACTTGAGACGACAGGCGTCAACCGGCTGAGGCCGCCTAGCTGTTCACCGTGATCGCGAAGGTGGTGACCAACGCTTCGTCGCGCCAGCGGTCGTAGCGGCCGCTGGGGCCTCCGTGGCCGGCGCCCATCTCGGTCTTCATCAGCAGCGGCGGTGTGCGGTCGGTGCGCACGGCGCGCAGCTTGGCGCACCACTTCGCCGGCTCGTGGTAGCTCACCCTCGGGTCGTTCAAGCCGGCGGTGATGTACACCGCCGGATAGTCGGCGGCCACCGTGTTGTCGTACGGCGAGTAGCTCAGCATGTAGCTCGCGGCCGGCTCGCTGCGCGGGTCGCCCCACTCCTCCCACTCGGTCACGGTGAGCGGCAGCGAGGGGTCGCTCATCGTGGTGACGGTGTCGACGAACGGCACCTCGGCGATAACCGCAGAGAACAGGTCGGGCCGCATCGTCATGCACGCACCCACCAGCAGCCCACCCGCGCTGCCGCCGCGGATGATCACACGGTCGCGCCCGGCCCAGCCGTGCTCGATGAGGTGCTCGACGCTCGCGATCGTGTCGGTGAAGGTGTTGCGCTTGTTCAGCAGCTTGCCGTCGGTGCACCCACGCGGCGGCAT
>JBEGOE010000090.1:0-5009 GCA_041182165.1 Actinomycetota bacterium | reverse complement strand
GTGCTCTTCTTCTCGCGCCCGGACACCCACCACATCGCACCCATGCTGATCGCAGCGACGGCCATGAGGATCGGGGTCAGCACCCACGCAAGGTTCCGTCGATCGTCCTGCCGCTGATGGGCGTCGCCCTCGGCGATGAAGCGACGCTCCTGCGCGAGGATCGCCGGCAGTATCGGTTCGGTGGAGGGTGCCACCGTGAACGCGCTGGCCGGAGCGACCGCGCGGACGCCCATGAACTGGCCGGCGGCGAGATCGGTGGCCGTGGCGTACACGGTGGACACGTCGACCCTCACGAGCCCGGTTCCCACGGGCCCGTGGAGGAAGCCGCGCAGCACGGTGGCGTCATCGTCGTCCACGCCGGACTGCGCCGGGTTCACCGTCGCCACGAACCGGATCGTGATGTCCGCCGACGCGATGCCGGGGTGATCGGTACCGATCGGCTCCCAGTTCACGTCGCCCACGTCGGAGCCGACCACGGCGATGTCCCGCACCACGTACGTCAGCGTGAACGTCTGCCGCGTGTCCGACACCGCGGCCCGGAGGTTCCACTCCCACTGCCCGCTGATCGAGTCCTGGGGTGCCACTGTGCTGAGCGGCCCCTGGTCGTCCGATGCGACGAACGACGTCACCTGGCCGAGCCCACGATCGAACGAACGAATGCCGACCGTGAACGGTCCGCCTCGGAAGTCGTAGGTCAGCTGCTCGGTGACGTTCATCGATCCGTCGAGGTTGACCTCACCGTCGGCCACCCACGAGGTGAACGTGAACGACTTGTCGTCGGCGCGCACCCCCGATGGTGTAGCGGCGCCGAGCACCAGCACGACCGCCGCCAACGCCGCGGCGCACGCTGCCCACCGTCGGGTCACCAGAGTTCGAGCTGCTCCCACGTGATCGCCACCTCGCTGACCAGTTGCCACCGGAGTCTCCCTCTGCTGCCGGGCCGTCGTACCTCGACGGCGTGCGGCCGCAGGTTGCGCGCCGAGCCCTCGGGGTCGAACAGCTTGATGCTGCCATCGGGGGCGATTCCCGCCATGCGGCCCTCGATCCACCTGCCGGTGCCGTTCTTGCGGAACCGGATCGCCTCGCCCCGGCGCAGCCCCAACCGTTCGAGCACGACAGGATCGGTCATGGCGGTTCAGCCGAGCATCCGAGCCTGGAGCTTGCGCATCCCGGCGAGCCACCGGTCGTAGTCACCGGTCTTGCGCTGGAGGTAGGTGAGGACCTCCTCGTGCGGGAGGATGAGGAAGCGCTCGGCCTCGATGGCGGCCAGCACGACGTCGGCCACCTCGGCCGGCTCGAGCACACGGCCTGCGGCCTTCACCACGCTCGACCCGAGGTTGTCACCCCCGAGGTCGCCGCCGTTCAGCATGTTCGTGTTGACGCCCTGCGGGCACAGACAACTCACCCGGATGCCCTGATCGCCGTAGGTGATGCTGAGCCACTCGGCGAAGGCGACCGCGGCGTGCTTGGTGACCGAGTACGGCGCCGAGCCGATCTGGCTGAGGAGGCCGGCGGCCGATGCGGTCGAGCAGAAGTAGCCCTCGCCACGCTCGAGCCAGCCGGGCATCAGCCGCTTCGCCGCCCAGCGGTGCGCGTGCGTGTTCACGTCGAACGCGGTCTGCCACACATCCTCCGGTGTGTCGAGCAGGCCGCCGATGCCCACGCCGGCGTTCGCGAAGAACAGGTCGACCGGGCCGAATGCCTCTTCGGCGGCGGTGATGAGCGACACGTTGCCGGCCTCGGTGCCCACGTCGGCGCGCAGGCCGATCGCGCTGCCGGTGCGGGTCGCCTCGAGTGCCTCGGCCGTGCGGCGGGCGCCGTCTCCGTCGAGGTCGGCCGCCACCACCCGTGCGCCGGCCCGGTGGAACCGTTCGGCGAGCGCCTTGCCGATGCCGCCCGCAGCACCCGTGACCACCACATGACGTCCGTCGAGCTCCATCTGGTGATCGTAGGGGGTGATCGTAGGCCCGTGTGATCGTGGGCATGTCCCAATACGAAACGGAACCTTCACGGTACGATGCCCACATCTGCAACCGCCGGAGGGTTACGGTCGGAGCAGGGCGACGGGGTGGCGTTTCGGCGGCATCCCCAGAGGGCAAGGAGACACGATGACCGAGACCAACGAAGCCGTCATCCACGAGGCGCTGACCGTCATCGACAAGGCGCTCTCGCAGATGATGTCGCGAGAACTGGTGTCGACGGGTGAGGTCACCGACGTGCTCCTCGACGTGCGCTCGCTGCTCACGCTCCCCGCACCCGTTCCCGCCGCCACCCCGGCCTGATCGGCAGCCGACCCCGGGGCTGACGCCCGGGGGTCTCAGGCCTGCAACAGGTCGTTGAAGGCGTGCTCCATGCAGCGCCGCAGCAGCTCGGGCTCGGCCACTGCGGCGACGTCGATGTTGATGCCCATGTCGAGACTGTGGTCGTACGACAGCAATGTCAGGTTGAACGCCACGCCGCCGAGCGGTCCCACCGGATAGTTCTCGAGGATCTGCGCGCCCGCGACGAACAGCGGGATCGGGGCACCCCGCACGTTCGACGTCGCGAAGTCGACGGTCTGCGCCTGCTGCTTCGCAAGCCGGGTGACCACCGACGTCGGCAGGGTCGCCGCGAGCGCAGCGAGGGCTTCGAGCGAACCTCCCGCCGATGCTTCACGTGCCGCCCCGGTGGCGGCCTGGATGAGCTGGAAGCGCTCGCCGATCGGCATGTCGGAGGTGGGCACCATCATGCGGGCGAGCGAGAACGCATTCGAGCCCGATCCGTCGGTGCGGGTGCTGACGGCCATGCTGGCCCGGAGGTTGTCGACCGGCGATCCGAGCTCGCGGTGGTAGGACCCGGCTGCCTCGGCGGACGCGGTGAGGAACGCCGTGTTCAGCGTGCCGCCCAGCGCCTTGGCGGCGGCACGGGTCTCGTCGAACGGCGCTCGGAGCACCTCGATGCGCCGCTGCAGCGATCGCTTGATCCACAGCGGTGAGTGCGCCTGCTCGGTGTCGCTGAGCTGGCTGATGAGCCCCCTGATCGTGTCGGCCGCAGCGTTGCCGGCGTCGGGGATGCCGGTGGGGTCGGCCAGGAGGTCGCGGATCTGGCGCACCAGCCCGAGCGGCACGCGCAGGCCGCCGGCGATCATGTCGCGCAGCAGGTCCTGGTTGGCCTGGGGGTCCGGCTCGGGCGCCTCCCGCACGTCGGGCTCGACGGCGGCGGGCTCGGGGGCGTCCCGTTCGAAGTCGAGGAACTGCAACGACATCGCCACGCTGGTCTCACCGTCGGCGATCGTGTGGTGGAGCTTCTCGATGAGCGCCGACCTGCCGCCGCGCAGGCCGTCGACCACTGTGAACTGCCACAGCGGGCGGGTGCGCTCGAACGGGTCGCAGGCGATGAGGCTGGCGAGGTCGAGCAGTTGGCGCATCGAGCCGGGCTTCGGCAGCGCCATGTGGCGGACGTGGTAGCGGATGTCGAAGTTCGGGTCGTCGACCCACATCGGTGCCGTGAGGTTCACCGGCATCGGCTGCACCCGCTGGCGCAGGCGGGCGACGACCTGCGTGGCCCGGTCCATCCGCCGTAGCAGCCGGTCGAAGTCCGGCGGACGGTCGAGGATCGTGACGTTGGCGAACGCGCTCGACAGGTGCGGGTCCTTCTCGAGGCGCCACATCAGGCCCTCGGCGTCGCTCATCTTGCGCTCGAAGTGCGGGAGCTCAGCCATGGCGAGGCAGGCTACCGCGCACTCGCTGGGTCGTTTCCTGGTCAGCCCCGCCGGCGCACCGTGAGCGACACCACGTCCGCCAGCGCCTGGTCGACCGTCAGGTCCTCGAGGCACCCGACCACTCGCCTCCGGCCGGTGTCACCGAGGGCGCGGTCGGCGAGCAGTGTCACGGTGCCCTCCGCGCCGGCGAGTGCGCTGACCAGGCGCAGGCCGCCAGGGATGCGGTCGTTGCAGACGGCCCAGAGCTCGTCGACCGATGCGCCGAGCTCACTGCCGCCCCTGGTCCGAACCTCGAGGACGATCTCGGTCGTGCCCGGGAACGACAGCTCGGAGAGGCGGGACTGGGTGATGCCGCGCAGGCCGTCGACCCCGGCGGCGATGGCGAGCAGCACGATCAGCCCACCGGCGACCCGCCACAGCGCGCGAGTCGGGCGCCTGCTCCGGGGACCCGCCCGAGGGCCGTTCGCCGTGCTCACCGGCTCTGCGCTGGTCAGGGGCAGGTGCAGCGGTAGCACGCCGGCAGTCCGGCGGTCGAGCGTCGCCCCGGCGACTGCTCCGGCCACACGCTCGATGACATAGGCGAGGGCCGACAGCACCATGCCGGTTCCCAGCAGCACCGGCACGAACACCGACAGGTGGGTCGGATCGGGTCGGAGCCAGTCGAACCGGTGCGTTGACTGCCCCTCGTTCGATCGGTGGAGTGCGTCGAGGACCTGCGGGTCGACCGGGACAGCAGCGGCCGGGCCGGCCGGGCGTTCGAGGAGCGCCCGGAGCCGTCCGAGGATCATGAACGTCGAGAGCATGACGAGCATCGCGAGGAAGATGATCCCGGACACGATCGCTCGGTTCCACTCCCAGCGGGCGAGGTACACGACGACGTACAGGCCCGAGAAGGCGAGCACCGTGGCGGCGAATGCCGCGCCGGCGAGGCGGACCAGCTTCGTGATCATGCGGTGACCCCGGTGCCGGTCGAAGCAGTGCCGGTCGAAGCAGTGCCGGTCGAAGCGGTGCTCGCGAGCGGTGGCGGATCGAGGACGTCGACGGCGCCGGTGGTGCCGTCGACCAGGACGCGGGTGCCGGGTGTGAAGCGCTGCAGAGCTCCGGGGACATCCACGACAGTTGCGACCCCCATTTCGCGAGCGAGGATCGCGAGGTGTGAGAGCGCACTGCCGGTCTCGGCGACGAGACCCTGCAGGTACGGCAGCAGCGGCGCGAGCTGTGGCTCGAGGAACCGTGTGACGAGCACCGTCCCGTGTGCCGCCGAGGTCGCCGGCACCGATCCGGGTACCAGCCGGTGGACGACCACGCC
>JBEGOE010000089.1:0-3028 GCA_041182165.1 Actinomycetota bacterium | reverse complement strand
TCGCCCACCGGCGTGGGCATGAACTCCCTGATCGACGAGCGCCGGTGGACGGCGTCGGTGACGTCCACCGGTCAGCCGTCGAGCTCGCCGAGCAGGTCGGTGCTCTGCAGGTCGACGACGGCCTGGAAGTGGCGGCTGCCGAGGGTCTCGACCAGCGCCTTGCCTCGTTCGTTGGCGACGTCGAACGTGGCGCCCACCAGCACCGCGGTCGAGCAGCTCGTCAGGTGACCGAAGCGGTAGTCGTGCCACAGCTGCTCGATCGGGTAGTCGACGCCGCGCTCGGCCAGGCGGGCGGAGTACGCCTCGACCAGCGCACGCTCGTTGGCACGACGGTCGTCGATGGTGAGCGAACCGCCCAGGAAGTAGCACAGGTCGTAGATGCCGGGGCCGCGGCCGATGCCCTGCCAGTCGATGACGACCACCGGCTCGTCGCGGTTCTCGGAGTCGAAGAACAGGTTGTCGACGCGGTAGTCCTGGTGCAGCAGCGTCCACGGCAGCTCGGCGATCTTGTTCATGACCCCCCAGTAGTGCTGCGAGATCAGCTCACCGGCCTCCTTGCCACCCTCGGGCAGGCAGTATTCGAACTTGGCGTTGAAGCCCATCCACAGCGCCGGCCACATCTGCGACAGGCCCTCGATACGGGCGTGCACCACGCTCGGCACCCACTCGAGGTCGGGCGTCTGGACCTTGCCCCACCAGCCGGCGTGGAGGTCGGCCATCACCAGCACCGCGTCGCGGGCCTGGTCGACGGTGACACCCTCGACCTGGTCGCCCATCACGAGGTGGCCGAGGTCTTCCATCACGACGACGAACTCGGCGGTTCCGAGGACGATGTCGGCCAGGAACACGCGGGGCGTGCGGACCGCGGTGTGCGCATCGAGCTCCTTCATGAAGCGGATCTCGGCCTCGTACATGCCCATGCCGACGCCCTGGGCGCGGTTCTCCTCGAACGGCGACGGCGACTTCACGATGACGCTGTGCGGCGCCTCGTCGTGTGCGCCGTCGTACGCCAGGCGCACCCGGGCAAGCTCGCCCATCACGCCCACGCCGGCGCCCAGCGGCTCGAGGGTGATCTCGCTGACGGAGGACCCGGCGGGCAGGGCACCGCAGCGGTGCAGCACCGTGGTCATCCACTCGGCGGTGACGGCAGCGGGGTTGGCGGGGATCGTGATGTCCGACATGGGGTCGGACTCTAGAGTTCGCCCGCCAGTTCTCCCAGCCGGAGCTCGCCGGCCCGGGTCTGACCACCAAGATCGAGGAACCGCTGCATCGCCTCGGCGGCCCCCGGGCCACCGAGCGTGCCGTTGAACGCCGCCCCTTCGGCCAACAGATCGGGCTCGACCTCCTTCTCGGCGCGCACGACGGCGGTCTTGGCCGCGGCGACGGCGTGCGGGGGGAAACCGGCGATGCGACGGGCCATCCGGTCGACGAACGGCCACAGCTCGTCGGCGGGCAGCACCCGGTTCACCAGCCCCCACGCCTCGGCGGTGGCGGCGTCGATGTCGTCGCACCCGAGGATCACCTCGAGCGCCCGGCTCCGGCCGACGAGCCGCGACAATCGCACCGTGCCGCTGCCACCGGGGAGGATGCCGAGCGCCACCTCGGGCTGGTTGAACGTCGCGTTCGGCGACGCGAACCGCATGTCGACGCTGAGCGCGAGCTCGCTGCCGCCACCGCCGACGCGGCCCTCGATGACCGCGATGGTGGCCTTCGGCATCGTGCGGAACGCCTCGCACATGACGTGGTAGGCGTTCAGCTCGGTGGGGGCGGGCGAGTCGGTGGGGAACGTCAGGATGGCCGCGACGTCGAAGTGGGCGATGAAGAACTCGGGGTCGGCGCTGCGCAGGACCACCACGCGCACGGCGTCGTCGACGGCCAGCTCACCGGCGAGCTGAGCCATGCCCATGAACAACTCGAAGGTGAACAGGTTGATCGGCGGCGAGTCGATCGTGACCGTGGCGACCCCATCGACGATCTCGACCTGCAACCCGGCGGCCATCAGCCCGCCAGCGACCGCAGCACAGCGCGGGTGCGCTCGGCCTCGTCGGGGTTGCCTGGGAAGGCCCCGGCGTTGAGGTCGGTGACGCCGATCTTCTCGAGGTCGGCGAGCTGGTCGCGCACGTCGGACTCGGTGCCCACGATGGCGAGGTCCTTCGGGCCATCGACTCCCTCGCGGTCCATCATCGCCCGGTAGCTCGGCAGCGTGTTGTAGACCGCGAACACCTGCTCGGCACGGGCCCGAGCGGCGTCGACGTCGTCGGTGACGCACACGGGGAAGGCGGCGACGATGCGCGGCGTGGGCCGGCCGGCGTCGGCGGCGGCCTGGTTCATCGACGGGATCGTGAAGTCGCGCAGCGTCTTCGCGCCCACGCACCACGTGGACGTGCCATCGGTGAGGGCGGCGGTCAGCCGCATCATCTGCGACCCCAGCGCTGCGACGAGCACCGACGGACGGCTGCCGCCCGCGACGCTGACCGCGCCGTGGACCTGGTAGGTCTCGCCCACGAAACCGACGGGCTTGCCCTCGAGCAGCGGCATCAGCACCGACAGGTACTCCTTCAGGTGGCGGACCGGCTTGTCGAACGACATGCCCCACATCATCTCGACGACCACCTGGTGCGACAGCCCGATGCCGAGCGCCAGGCGGCCGGCGCTCGCGCCCTGCACCGACAGCGCCTGCTGGGCCATCATCATCGGGTGGCGCGGGTAGGTGGGCACCACGGCGGTGCCGAGCTCGATGCGCGGCACCTCGCGACCCACGACCGCAAGCGCCGTCAGCGCGTCGTGACCGAAGATCTGCGAGACCCAGAAGGTGTCGAAGCCGTCGCTCTCGGCCTGGCGGGCCTCGGCGACGACCTCGTCGAGGGTTCCGCTGTTGATCGCATTCGACATGACTCCGATTCGCATGGGCGGCACCGTACTCGCCCGTCCATGGTCACGCGGTCGTCCCGATGGAGTGGCCGAGGTCGAGGCCGAGCTCGAGACCGAGGTCGAGGTCGAGACCGAGGGTTTCGGCGCACCCCTTGCG
>JBEGOE010000088.1:0-4443 GCA_041182165.1 Actinomycetota bacterium | reverse complement strand
GGCAAGCTGGTCGAGCAGCGCTACCGGCCCGACGGCGGTGACCTCGACCTCGACGCCAGCATGGATGCGATCATCGAGGCCGGTGGCCGTGGCCGTGTGGTCGACCCCGAGCGGCTGCGCGTGCGGGGATGGGTGCAACCGGGCACGGCGCTGTGCCTGCTGGTCGACCGCAGCGGGTCGATGGGCGGCAAGCCGCTCGCCACATCGGCCGTCGCTGCCGCAGCGGTGGCATGGCGGTCACCCGCCGACTACAGCGTGATCGCCTTCGGCAAGGACGCCGTCGTCGCGAAGAGCCAGGACGTCACCAAGCCGGCAGAGCGTGTGGTGAACGACGTGCTCGCGTTGCGCGGGTTCGGCACCACCGACCTGGCCGGTGCGCTGCAGGTGGCGCGCGAGCAGCTCGGCCGCAGCCGTGCCGGGCGCCGCATCGCCGTGCTGCTGAGCGACTGCCGCGCCACGGTCGAGGGCGACGCGGTGGGCGCTGCGGCGGGTCTCGACGAGCTGGTGGTGATCGCGCCGGCCGGCGACAGCGACGAGGCCGAGACCTTCGCTCGCAGCACCGGCGCACGGCTGACCACGGTGGCCGGCCCGTCCGACGTGGCTGACGCGCTGGCCGAGGTGCTCAGCAGCTGACGTCGGTGGGGGGCACGATCCCCTTGGGGTTCTGCTCGGGGTCGGCCTGCACCACCTGCGGCACGGTCGTCGAGGTGGACGGCGGCACGGTGGTGGTGCTGCTGCTGGTGGTCGTGCTGTCGGTGCTGACCGGTGTCGTGGTGGAGGTCCCGGTGCGCACCGTGGTGGTGGGCGCCACCGTCGTGGTGGTCTCGAACACCTGCTGCGGTGCGCCGGCGAGTGGCGCCTCACCCTTGAAGATGCGCAGGATCGCCTGCATGTTGTCGCCCTTGATCTGCGGCAGCAGGACCGAGGCGCCGCCGACCTTCGCGCCCTTCGACTCGATCTGGTAGCTGGCGATGCCACCCGGCTCGAAGTTGCGCAGCACGCCGACGAACTCGAGCATCCGGGTGATGGTCAGTTCGTCATCGACGGTGACGTTCTCCTGCGCCGCCTTGATGAGGCTGCGTGCCACCGACGGGTCGGTGACACCGCGGTCGATCGCGGACGACAGGACACGGCGCAGGAAGTCCTGCTGGCGAGACACGCGGCCGAGGTCGCCGACCGGGTCGGTCGTCCACTTCCCGTTCGTATCCTGGTACTGGTACTTCCTCGATCGCACGTAGGCGAGGGCGTGGTCGCCGTCGAACGTGAAGCAGGCGCCGCCGCCCACCGGCACGTTCAGGCCGGTGTTCTGGTCGCGTGCCGGGAAGGTGAACGGCACGGCGACGCCGCCCAGGCCGTTCACGATGGTGCGGAAGGCGCAGAAGTCGATCTGGATGAAGTGGTCGATCCCGATCCCGAAGTTCTGGTAGATCGTGTCGATCAACCGCTGCGGGTTGTCCTTGACGTAGGCGGTGTTGATGCGCTGCTTGCTGCCGCGGCCAGCGATGTCGACCCACAGGTCGCGGGGGAACGACAGCACAGCGGCCTGCTTGGTGCTCGGGTCGACCCGCATGATCATGACCGTGTCGCTCCGGGCACCCATCGTGTTCCGGTCGCCGAACGCCGACGCGTACGGCGAGTTCGGGTCGAGGCACGAGTTGTTGTCGGCGCCCGTGATGAGGAAGTTCTTGGCCGTCGGATCGACGTCCGGGAACGTCTCGGGGGGGCCGGCGGGGCCGGTGGTGGCACCGGTGGCCGCGTCGCCGCCTGCCGGGGTGCCGCCGACGGGCACGGAGGTGGACGGTGCGGCGAGGTCGACGCGGTTCAGGCTGTTGCCGTAGTAGCGGGCGACGACGAGTCCACCCGCACCGACGAAGCAGGCCGTGATGACGATGATGTTGAGCGCGAGGAGCAGACGCTGGGTCCACGAGTGGCCGGACATGGGCTGCTCAGGCTAGTGGGACGTCGTCTCAGCGTCCGGTCAGTCGTGGACGATGACGCCCCGGATGTTCTCGCCGCTGCGCATCGCCTCGTAGCCGTCGTTGATCCGGTCGAGCGGATAGCGGCGGGTGATCAGCTCGTCGAGCTTCAGCGAGCCCTCGCGGTACATGCTCAGCAGACGAGGGATGTCGGCGCGCGGGTTGAGCGAGCCGAAGATCGTCCCCTTGATCTCCTTGTTGTACATGGCGAGCTGGAACAGGTTGACCGACGCCTCGTTCTGGGTCATCGGTGCGATGGCGGTGACCACGCAGGTGCCGCCCTTGCCGGTGAGGGCGAGGCCGAGCTCCATCATCTCGCCGTACAGCACGCCGGGGGTCATGATCACCTTGTCGGCCATCTGGCCCCAGCTGAGGTCCATGACGGCCGGGAGCGCCTCCTCCATCGAACCGAAGGTGTGGGTGGCGCCGAGCTCCATCGCCTTCTCGCGCTTGAACTCGACCGGGTCGATCGCGATGACGTGCTTGGCGCCGGCGAGGCGGGCGCCCTGCACCGCGTTGATGCCGATGCCGCCGATGCCGACCACCACGACGATGTCGCCGGTGCGCACGTCGGCGCGGGCGGTGGCAGAGCCGAAGCCGGTGGCCACGCCGCAGCTGACGAGCGCGACGCAGTCGAGCGGCAGGTCGTCGTCGACCTTGATGACCGAGTCCTCGCTGACCACCGCGTGCTGCGCGAAGGTGCCGACCTTGGCCATCAGGCCGACGTGCTGATCGGCCGAGCGGTCACCGACGAAGTGGCGGTGCGTGCCGTCGGTGATCATGCCGCCGCCCAGGGTCCCGCGGCCGTTGTCGCACAGGTTCTGGCGACCGGTGGAGCAGTAGCGGCAACGGCCGCAAGACGGGATGAAGCTCGCCGACACGTGGTCGCCCGGCTTGACCGTGGTGACGCCCGGGCCGACCTCTTCGACGATGCCCGCGCCCTCGTGGCCGCCGATGATCGGGAACATGCTGTCGATCCCCATCATCGCCAGCGCCTCGGGCGGCGGCACCATGTCGCCGGTGACCATGTGCTCGTCGCTGTGGCACAGGCCGGCGGCCTTCCAGTGCACGAGCACCTCACCGGCTCGAGGCGGGTCGATGGAGACCTCCTCGATCTGCCACTGCTGATTGGTCCCCCAGAGCACCCCTGCGCGCGTCTTCATGACGCGCGTTTGTATCAGGCCTCGAGCGTGACCTCGCACCCGAGCTGTTCGGCCGCGGCGTACTCGACCGACTGCACCGAACCGGCGTCGCGCAGGTCGCCGTACGCGGCCTCGATCGAGGCCTGCTGCGCAGGGGTGGCGCGCACGACGAGCCGTTCGACGACGGCGCGCTGGCTGACCTTGGCCTCGGTCTTGGCGCGGCGCACCAGGGCGAGCACCTCGCACACCGGGTCGAGTGCGGCATCGGTGTCGATGGCCGCATCGGCACCGAGCTCGACCGACGTGGGCCACGACGCGGCGTGGACCGAACCGGTCTGCCACCAGCGCCACACCTCGTCGGTGACGAACGGTAGGAACGGGGCGAAGGCGCGCAGCAGGGTGGACAGCGCCGTGCGCAGCGCGATGCGAGCCGACGGGTCACCCTCGTAGGCGCGGGCCTTCACGAGCTCGACGTAGTCGTCGCAGAACCACCAGAAGAACGACTCGGTCTGCTCGAGCGCACGGGCGTAGTCGAAGCCGTCGAACGCCGTGGTGGCGCCGTCGACGACCTTCGCGAGGCGGGCGAGCATCGCCTGGTCGAGCGGCGCGTCGACGGCCGTGCCGGCCTCGGCGTCGCCGAACCCGAGGACGAACTTGCTGACGTTCAGGATCTTGAGCGCGAGCTTGCGCCCGATCTTCATCTGGCCCTCGTCGAACGCCGTGTCGACGCCGGGGCGGCCGGACGCCGCCCAGTAGCGCACCGCGTCGGTGCCGTACTGCTCGAGCAGGTGCATGGGGGTGACCGTGTTGCCCTTGCTCTTCGACATCTTCTTGCGGTCGGGGTCGAGGATCCAGCCCGACAGCGCGGCGTTGCGCCACGGCACACCGCCGTGCTCGTGGTGGCTGCGCACCATGGTGGAGAACAGCCAGGTGCGGATGATGTCGTGGCCCTGCGGGCGGACGTCGTAGGGGAAGACGTTGTCGAAGACGCCGCCGTCCTCGTTCCAGCCGGCGGCGATCTGCGGGGTGAGCGACGAGGTGGCCCACGTGTCCATCACGTCGGGGTCACCCATGAACCCGCCGGGCACGCCGCGCTGGTCGGCGGTGAAGCCGGCCGGGCAGTCGGTGGAGGGGTCGACCGGCAGGGCGGCCTCGTCGGGAGCGAGGACCTGGTCGTACATCGGGTTGCCGTCGGCGTCGAGGCGGTACCAGAGCGGGATCGGCACGCCGAAGAACCGCTGGCGGCTGACGAGCCAGTCGCCGTTCAGGCCGCCGACCCAGTTGTCGTAGCGGGTACGCATGTACGACGGGTGCCAGGTGACCTC
>JBEGOE010000087.1:0-10299 GCA_041182165.1 Actinomycetota bacterium | reverse complement strand
CTCGGCGTCGCCGAGCCCGAGATCCTGCGCCAAGGTGATGCCATCGTCGTCAACCTGCCCGGGGTGAAGAATCAGCAGGAGGCCATCGACCTCGTCAAGGTCACCGGCCAGGTGTACCTGCGTCCGGTGCTCGGCTGCCAGAACGAGGGTGTCCAGAACGCCAACACCGGCACCAGCACCAGCACCACCGAGCCCGGCGCTACCTCGACGACGGCGGCGCCCGGTCCGGGCCGCCGCGTCAGCAGCGTGCCGCCCATCGATCCGACCATCGATCCGACCATCGATCCGACCACCGATCCGACCACGACGGTCGACGGGGCGACCGGCACGACGGCGGTAGCCGCCACGACCAGCAGCACGACACCGGTCCAGTCCGATCCCACGCAGCGGCAGGTCCTCCCGCTGCGCGGGGGCGGCGAGTGCCTGGTCGGCCCGGCCGAGGGCACCGGCGCCGTCTTCGAGAACGACGCCTCGGCCAACATCATCCAGGGTGGTTGGGGCGTCTCGGTCGGCCTGAGTGACGGCCCCGACGGCCGCGACACATGGAACGCGTTGGCGTCGAAGTGCTACAACAGCGACCCCAGCTGCCCCACCAGGCGGCTCGCGATCGAGCTCGACGGCGAGATCATCTCGGCGCCGTCGGTCAATCAGCCCAGCTTCACCACGGGGGTCGACATCACCGGCGAGTTCACCGAGAGCGAAGCGCGTGACCTCGCCCGCGTGCTGAAGAGCGGTTCGCTGCCGGTGAAGATGGAGACGCAGTCGGTGCAGAACGTGTCGCCGACGCTCGGCAAGGACTCGCTGCGTGCTGCCATCATCTCCGGCCTCATCGGCGTGATGCTGGTGCTGCTGCTGCTGGTTGCGTACTACGGCTTTCTCGGCGTCGTCGTTGTCGTCGGCATCCTCATCTCGGGCGGCCTCTTGTATTCGATCGTCTCGCTCCTGTCCCGTACGCAGGGCCTTGCCCTGTCGCTGTCGGGTGTGGCGGGCATCATCGTGTCCGTGGGCGTCACGGTCGACTCGTACGTGGTCTATTTCGAACGGTTGAAAGACGAGCTCCGCAACGGCCGATCACTCCGCAACAGCGCGCAGCGCGGCTTCGAGGGAGCGTGGCGGACCATCCTCATCGCCGACATCGTCTCGCTGATCGGTGCGTTCACGCTGTGGTATCTCACGGTCGGCTCGGTCAGGAACTTCGCGTTCTTCCTGGGTCTGTCCACCCTGATCGACCTCGTGGTCTCATACTTCTTCACCAGGCCAGCGGTGCTGCTGCTGGCCCGCACCGACTGGATGGCCAACCGCAAGGTGATGGGCCTCGAGGTCGCCGCGCCGGCCACCACCGTGTCGGGCCGCGTCGTCGCAGGGAGCGCATCATGACCGACCTCTCCTCACCTTCCGCACCGTCGGAGCCGTCCGATCGGCCCAGCGCGGCAGCGACGCTGATGGCCCGCCGCAACGTGTGGGGACGGCTCTACCACGGCGAGACCTCGATCGACTTCTACGGCAGGCGCAGGATCGGGCTTTTCGCGTCGGCCCTGCTGATCGTGGTCACGGTCGTGTCGCTCGTGGCCCAGGGGCTCAACCTCGGCATCGACTTCAAGGGCGGTGTGGCGTGGGAGGTGCCGGCGACCACGTCGATCACGTACGACGACATCAGGCAGATCCTCGACGACAACGGGATCGACGGCCAGAGCGCCAAGCTCCGCACCCTGTCACCGGTGGGCAGCACCGAGAGCCGGATCAACGTCCAGGTGGCCGACCAGTCGCCCGAGACGGTGCAGATCGTCCAGGCGGCGCTCGCCACGCAGGCCGGGGTCGATGTCAACGATGTCTCGACCACGTCGGTCAGTTCGTCGTGGGGACGCAGCATCACCGAGAAGGCGATCCGCGCCCTCGTCATCTTCCTCGTCCTCGTCGCCCTGTTCATCAGTTGGCGGTTCGAATGGCGGATGGCGCTTGCTGCCATCGTCGCCATGGTGCACGACGTGCTGATCAGCGTGGGCGTCTACTCCGTCTTCCGGTTCGAGGTGACCCCTGCGACGGTCGTCGCGTTCCTCACGATCCTCGGGTTCTCGCTGTACGACACCATCGTCGTGTTCGACAAGGTGAACGAGAACACCGAGCGCTTCGCCGGAAGCCGTGCGCCTTTCGCCGACATCTCGAACGTGTCGATGAACCAGGTGCTGATGCGGTCACTGAACACCAGCGTCGCTGCGGTGCTGCCGGTGTTCTCGCTGCTCGTCATCGGCTCCGGCCTGATGGGAGCCGTGGCACTGCGCGAGTTCGCGCTCGCCCTGCTCGTCGGCCTGCTCACCGGTTCGTACTCGTCGATCTTCATCGCAGCGCCGGTGCTCGCGATATTGAAGGACCGCGAGCCGAAGTACCGGGCGCTGCGCGGCGACCACGCCACAGGTGCCGAGCTCGAGCGTCTCGTGATCGGTGGGTCACCCGATGGCCATCGCCGCGAGATCGCCCGTGCCCGGCGAGCGGCCGCCGACAGCGGCGCCGAGGCCGACACCATCATCCTCGCTCCCATCACGCCCGAAGCCGTGCTCTCGCACCCACCTCGGCCGCGCAAGAAGAAGCGTCGCTGACGCGTCGGACCCCGGCGGTACCCTGTGCCCATGTCGGCCGACAGCTCCTGGCTCTCGAATCTCGTCCGTGACATCGCCGACTACCCGTCGCCCGGTGTCACCTTCCGCGACATCACGCCGTTGCTCGGCGACGGCCCGGCATTCGGTCGTGCCATCGACGCACTGGTGTTGCGGTTCGTCGGCGTCGAGGTCGACCGGGTGCTCGGCATGGAGGCCCGCGGCTTCATCGTCGCCGCCCCCGTGGCCAAGGAGATCGGCGCCGGCTTCGTGCCGGTCCGCAAGGCCGGCAAGCTGCCGTGGGCCGTCGTTCGTGAGGAGTACTCGCTCGAGTACGGCAGCGACAAGCTCGAGATGCACCGCGATGCCATCCACCCAGGAGAGCGCGTGCTCGTGATCGACGACGTGCTCGCCACCGGCGGCACCGCAGCCGCCACCTGCCGCCTCGTCGAAGAGCTCGGTGGTGTGGTGGTCGGGCTCGGGTTCCTCATCGAGATCGGGGACCTCGGCGGCCGCGGTCGCCTGGGCGAACGAGTGGTCGAGAGCCTGCACCGGTACTGAGCCGATGGCCACTGTCGACCGAGTCCTTCCCTGGCGTCGGCACCAGAACGCGCCGGCGGAAGAGCTCACGCCGCTGCTCACCGTCTATCGCAAGCGCAGGCCGAAGGCGTCGGTCACGCTCATCAATCGGGCGTACGAGACCGCCTGTGAAGCGCACCGCCATCAGTTGCGGTCGAGCGGCGAGAGCTACATCAACCACCCGCTCGCCGTCGCGCGCATCGTTGCCGACATCGGTCTCGACGAGATCAGCCTCGCTGCGGCGCTGCTCCACGACGCGGTCGAGGACACCGAGATCAGCCTCGCCGACGTCGAGCTCGGGTTCGGCGCCGAGGTCGCCGCCATCGTCGACGGCGTCACCAAGCTCGAGCGCCTGCAGTTCGACTCGAAGGAGGCCCAGCAGGCCGCCACGATGCGCAAGATGCTGGTGGCGATGGCGAAGGACCTGCGGGTCCTCATCATCAAGCTCGCCGACCGGCTGCACAACATGCGCACGATCGCGGCGATGCCGAGCGACAAACAGCGCCGCATCGCCCAGGAGACGCTCGACATCTACGCCCCGCTGGCCCACCGCCTGGGCATCCAGGAACTGCGCCAGCAGCTCGAGGACCTGGCATTCGCGTCGCTCTACCCCAAGCGGTACGCCGAGCTCGACCATCTGGTCGGCACCCGGTCGCCCGAGCGGGACGTGTATCTTGCCAAGGCGATCGCCGAGGTGCGCGGCCGCCTCGCCGAGGTCGGCATCGAGGCTGAGGTCACCGGTCGCGGCAAGCACCTGTGGAGCATCTACGAGAAGATGGTCCAGAAGGGCAAGGAGTTCGACGAGATCTTCGACCTCGTTGCCGTGCGTGTCATCGTCGACTCGGTGAAGGACTGCTACGCGGCCCTCGGCTCGATCCACGGCCGGTACAAGCCGGTCGTCGGGCGGTTCAAGGACTACATCGCGATGCCGAAGTTCAACCTCTACCAGAGCTTGCACACCACGGTCATCGGTCCGGGGGGCAAGGTCATCGAGGTCCAGATCCGCAGCCGCGAGATGCACCAACGGGCCGAATGGGGCGTTGCTGCGCACTGGGCCTACAAAGACGACGGGCCCGGCGCTGACATCGACTGGCTGAACCGCATCATCGACTGGCAGGCCGACGTCCTCGACCCGGCCGCCTTCATGGAGAACCTGAAGACCGATCTCGAGCAGGACGAGGTCTTCGTGTTCACACCGAAGGGACGCGTCATCACGCTGCCGATCGGCGCGACGTGCGTCGACTTCGCCTACGCGGTGCACACCGAGGTGGGGCACGCGTGCATCGGGGCCAAGATCAACGGTCGCCTCGTGTCGCTCGACAACACGTTGCGCAGTGGCGACACGTGCGAGGTCTTCACCTCCAAGCTCGAGTCGGCGGCGCCGTCGCGCGACTGGTTGCAGTTCGCGGTGTCACCCCGGGCGCGCAACAAGATTCGCCAGTGGTTCTCGCGCGAGCGCCGCGTCGACATGATCGAAGCGGGTCGGGAAGAGCTCACCAAGGAGCTCCGGCGCGAGGGTGTGCCGTTGTCGCGTGCATGGAAGAGCGAGGCGATGGCTCAGGAGATCGAGGCCCTCGGGCTCAGCGATCTCGAGGGCCTGCTCGCCGCGGTCGGCGAGGGCCACGTGTCTGCCCACGGCTTCGCACAGAAGGTCGCTCGTGTGTACCAGTCGAGCGACGACGACCAGATGTCGTCGAGCGTGCTCAACCTCCGCAGCCACCGCCGCCCGAAGAAGAGCCCCGGTGTCCACGTCGAGGGCCTCGACGACGTGCTCATCCGGCTGTCGAAGTGCTGCACGCCAGTGCCGGGCGACGAGATCATCGGGTTTGTCACGCGCGGCCGCGGCGTCAGCGTGCACCGTGCCGACTGTGCGAACGCCGAGAGCCTCATGAGCGAGCAGGCGTCGCGGCTCATCGAGGTCGAGTGGGACGGCGACCAGCGGGGCACCCTGTTCCGCGCCGGCGTCGAGGTCATCGCGTTCGACCGGTCCCGGCTGCTACGCGACGTCGCCAACTCGCTCAGCGAGCAGCACGTCAACATCGTCGCCTGTTCCACCCACACGGGCAGCGACCGTGTCGCCAAGATGCGGTTCGAGTTCGAGATGGCAGACCCGTCGCATCTCGAGTCGGTCCTGCGCACGATCAAGACCATCGACGGCGTGTACGACGCCTACCGCCTGGTGCCCGGCAAGGGCGACTGACCGTCCGGAGCGTTCGATGATGTGGCCCACGTGGCAACAGGCGATGGCGCTCGCGACCGCGTCGGGTGTGCTGCTGCTCGCGCTCGACAGGGCCGAGCCGACGCGCCGACGCAACGGTGTGCGCGCCGCGACCGTCGAGGTCGGCATCCTCGCTGCGCTCTACGCGATCTGGCGCATCGCCCGCAAGCTGCCGTTCGCCACCACCGAGGGGGCGATCGAGCGGGCCCGGTGGATCGACCGGTTCGAGCGGGCGACCTTCATGCCGTCGGAGCTGTCGCTGCAGCAGTTCGTGCTCGATCACGCCTGGATCGGGCGGTTCCTCAACACCTACTACGCGGTCATGCACGTGCCGGCTCTGCTGGCGTTCCTGGTGTGGCTGTACGTCCGCCACCGCGACTCGTTCCCGCACTGGCGCAACGGCCTCGCCTTCCTCACCGGCACGTGCCTCGTCATCCGGTTCCTGCGCGTGGCACCGCCGCGCCTCGTGCCCGACCTCGGCTACATCGACCTTGCGGACATCTTCGGCTTCTCGGTCTACGGCCCGATGGGTACCGGCGTGTCCGACCAGCTCGCGGCGATGCCGTCGATCCACGTCGGCTGGGCGGCTGTCGTGTCGTTCGGCGTCGTCGCCACCAGCACGAGCCGGTGGCGTTGGGTCTTCCTGCTGCACGTCGTCATCACCCTGATCGCCGTCTCGGCCACGGGCCACCACTGGTGGGTCGACGGCCTGGTGGCGATCGCCCTGCTGTGGCTCGGATTGTGGGCCGACACCGCCGTTCGCCGTTCGCTGGCAGCGCGCCGGGAGACGGTGCCCGAGTCAGCCGCCTGAGACGCCAGGTTTGCCGCGCCTCGTCTGCCACGGCATCCTGACCCTGTGCAGTTCACGACGGCGGTGCGACACCAGTGGCTCGCACCCGTCGACCATCGCTCGTATCGCGAGGGTGTTCGGGCGATGGCGCCGTTCGCCGTGGCCATCGCCGTCTGGGGGTTCGTCACCGGGGTCGCGATGGTGAACAGCGGCATGCCGATCCCGGTCGGCGTGCTGATGACCCTCACGGTGTTCGCCGGTTCGGCGCAGCTTGCCGTGCTGCCCCTGCTGGCCGTCGGGGCACCGCTGCCGGTGGTGTGGGCCACGGCGCTCATCGTCAACCTGCGGTTCGTGATCTTCGCTGCGAGCAGCCGATCGGCGTTCGTGCACCTGCCGCTGCGTCAGCGTGTGCTCGCCGGCTACCTCAACGGCGACCTGGGCTTCGCGCTGTTCTCGCTGCGCTTCGCCGACGACCCCGAGCGCGGCACACCCGTCCAGTGGGGGTTCTTCTACGGCGGGGCGGTCGTGAACTGGGTGGTGTGGCAGGTGGCCTCGATCGCCGGGCTGCTGCTCGGCGGCCTCGCTCCGACCGACTGGGGGCTCGAGCTGGCGGCCTATCTGGCGTTGGTCGCGGTGCTGGTGCCCATGGCGACGAAGTTCCCGGCGGTCGCGGGCGTGGTGGTGGCGGGCGTGCTGTCGTTGCTGACCGTTCGGATGCCGTTGCGCCTGGGGCTGCTCGTGTCAGTCGCAGCGGGGGTCTGCGTCGCCATGGTGGCCGAGCGGTGGCAGACGTCGCGGGGGAGCGACGCCTGATGGATGCGCTCCACGACTGGTCGTACATGCTGGCAGCAATCGCCGGGCTCACCCTCGGAACGGTGGCGACCCGTTCGAGCTTCTTCGTGCTGCCGGCGCGCATCCAGTTGCCGCAACGGGTCGAGCGCGCCCTGCGCTACGCCCCGGCGTGTGCCCTCGCCGCGATCATCGCGCCCGGTGTCCTGTCGTACGACAAGCACGTCACCATCGGCTGGGGGAACAACCAGATGTGGGCGCTGGTCGCCGCAGCGCTCGTGTTCGCGAAGACGCGCAACATGCTGGCGATGATGCTCGCCGGGATGGGCATGTTCACGGCCCTCCGGCTGCTGGTCTGAGCGGTCCACCTGGCCGGAACGGCCCCGCCGGTAGCATGGGCGACCGTGCCCGAGTTCCAGACCAGCCCCGGGATGCGCGACATCCTGCCTCCCGAATCGGCCCGCTGGCGGCGGTTCGTGCAGGTGTTCGCCGACGTGGCCGAGCAGGCCGGCTACGGCCAGGTCATCTCGCCGCTGCTCGAGGACCTCGGCGTCTTCCAGCGCCTCGGTGACGCCACCGACGTCGTCACCAAGGAGATGTACGACTTCGTCGACAAAGGTGGCCGCCACATCGCGCTGCGGCCCGAGCTCACGGCATCGGTGTGCAGGGCGTTCGTGCAGCACCGCCCGCTGGCCCCGTGGAAGGTCTGGTACACCGGTTCGCAGTTCCGCTACGAGAAGCCGCAGCGCGGGCGCTACCGACAGTTCGACCAGGTGGGCATCGAGGTGCTCGGCGCCGACGACCCGTACCTCGACGTCGAGGTCATCGCGCTCGGGTGGGAGTTCTACCGAGCGCTCGGCCTCACCCAGGTGAAGCTGCTCCTCAACTCGCTCGGCGAGCCCGATGACCGTGCTCGGTATGTGGCGGCGCTGCGGGCGCACTTCGAGGCCGACCTCGCAGCGCTGTCGCCGCAGAGCCAGGAGACGCTGCAGAAGAACCCGCTGCGCGTGCTCGACTCGAAGCGACCCCAGGACGCAGCGCTCATTGCCTCGGCGCCCCGCATCGCCGACTTCTACAGCGACGACGCGGGTGCACACTTCGAGGCCGTCCAGACCGGCCTCCGTGCGCTCGACATCCCGTTCACGATCGACTCGAAGCTCGTGCGTGGGCTCGACTACTACCGCCGGACCACGTTCGAGTTCCAAGGCCTCACCCTCGACTCGGCGCAGAACGCGCTCGGAGGAGGCGGCCGCTACGACGGCCTCGTCGAGTCGCTCGGCGGTCCGGCCACGCCGGGCGTCGGCTTCGCGCTCGGGCTCGACCGCACTCTGCTCGCCTGCGACGACGAGGGCGTGTTCGCCCCACCGGCCACCGAGGTCGCCGTGTTCGTCGTCGACACCACCGGCGGGCTCGAGGCCGTGCGCCTCGGCGCCGAGCTCCGGGCGGCGGGCATCTCGTCAGACCGGGCATTCGAGAACCGCAGCATGAAGAGCCAGATGAAGGCAGCCGACCGCAGCGGCGCTGCCTTCGCCGTCATCATCGGCACGAACGAACTCGAGTCCGGCAGCGTCGTGCTTCGGCCACTCCGTGCCGAGCGCACCGGCGACGGACAGTCCACCATCGCCCGCACCGATCTCATCCCCACCCTCCAGAAAGCCCTCTCATGAGCAGCAGCACCTCCATGCGCACCCACCAGTGCGGCCAGCTCCGACCCGAGCACATCGGCACCACCGTGAGCCTCTGCGGCTGGGTCGCCACCCGCCGTGAGCACGGCGACAAGCTGGCCTTCGTCGACCTCCGCGACCACACCGGCGTCATGCAGTGCGTGGTCGACAACCAGGTCGACGTCCGTGGTGAGTACGTACTGCGCGTGACCGGGGTGGTCGCTGCACGTCCGCCCGAGAACGTCAACGACAAGCTGCCCACCGGCGGCGTCGAGCTGCAGGACTGCGTCGTCGAGGTGCTGAACGCGGCCGAGCCGCCGCCGTTCCCGATCAGCGAGCGTGCCGATCAGGTCGCCGAGACCACACGGCTCCAGTATCGCTACCTCGACATCCGGCGCGAGCGCATGCAACGCAACCTGCGCATCCGGTCGCGGGTCAACTCGGCCATCCGTGCGGCGATGGAGGACCAGGGCTTCGTCGAGGTCGAAACCCCGATGCTCGTGCCATCCACCCCGGAAGGTGCCCGCGAGTTCATCGTGCCCAGCCGTCAGCAGCCCGGGTCGTTCTACGCACTGCCGCAGAGCCCGCAGCTGTTCAAGCAGCTGCTCATGGTGGCGGGCATCGACCGCTACTACCAGATCGCCCGCTGCCTGCGCGACGAGGACCTGCGCGCCGACCGCCAGTACGAGTTCATGCAGCTCGACGCCGAGATGAGCTTCGGCTCACAGGACGACGTGCACGAGGCCATCGGTGCCGCGGTGCTCGCCGCCGCGCAGGCCGTCGGCCAGGATCCGGGCGAGATCGTGAAGATCACCTGGCACGAGGCGATGAACCGCTTCGGCATCGACAAGCCCGACCTCCGCTTCGGCATGGAGCTCACCGAGCTCACCGACGTGTTCGCCGGCACCGAGTTCAAGGCGTTCGCCGGCGCCGTCTGCATCAAGGGCATCAACGCCGCCGGCAAGGCCGACGACTACGGCCGGAACAAGCTCGACGGCATGACCGACAAGGCCAAGAAGATGGGCGCCAAGGGCCTGGTGTGGCTCAAGGTCACCGCCGACGGCTCGTTCGAGTCGCCCGTCGCGAAGTTCCTCAGCGAGGCCGAGCAGGCCGAGCTGACCACCCGCCTCGACGCGAAGCCGGGCGACCTGGTCCTCATCGTCGCCGACGAGTGGGAGACCACCTGCGAGGTGCTCGGCACGCTGCGCAACGACATCGGCCGGCCGCCGGTGCACGAGGGTCCGTACCGCTACCTCTGGGTCATCGACTTCCCGCAGTTCATCGGCGTCGACGAGACCACCGGCAACCTGAAGTCGGGCCACCACCCGTTCACGCAGCCGCACCCGGACGACCTGCACCTGCTCGACACCGAGCCGCTCAAGGTGCGCAGCCAGGCGTACGACCTCGTGCTCAACGGTTGGGAGCTGGGCTCGGGGTCGATCCGGATCCATCAGCCCGAGCTCCAGGCCCGCATCTTCGGCCTGCTCGGCATCTCGCCCGAGGAGGCCGACAAGCGGTTCGGCTTCTTCCTCAACCCGTTCAAGTACGGCGCCCCGCCGCACGGCGGCTTCGCGTTCGGCGTCGACCGCCTCGTCGCGATCCTGGCCGGCGAGGAGAACATCCGCGAGGTCATCGCCTTCCCGAAGACCCAGAGCGGCATGGACCCGA
>JBEGOE010000086.1:0-4454 GCA_041182165.1 Actinomycetota bacterium | reverse complement strand
GGGATCGACAGCGCCGCTACCGCCTCGTCGAACGAGTCGAGCAGCGAGGTGCGGTCCGCGGCCCTGTTGGTGCGCTCGAGACCTCCGAGCTCCACCAGCGACACACCGGCCGGCACCGCCGACGGCGGCGTCGGCGACACCGATCCGACGCAACCCTCCCGATCCATGAGCGCAGCGATCGCAGCGTCGCCACCGAAGACCGATGTGGCGATGCCCGCCTCGGCCAGCGCCGCGCCGAGCGAACCGGGCTCGGCGCCGTTGAGGTCGTCGTCGGCCGATTCGGTCGCATCGGCAGCGAGCCCCGGCACGCACCGACCCCCCACCACCTCGATCGCATCGGTCTGCGGCGCCTCCACACGGTTGCCGGACCCCATGGTGAGGTAGCCCTCGACGAGCGACGTCTCGTTGCCGATCGCGCGCACGCTCATCAGGGCTGTCGCTCGAAGCCATCGGTCGAAGTGCGGCGTCTCGGTGGCCTCGAGATCCTGCCACCGCAGGCCCGGCACGCTGAGCACGATGACATCGCGCGACCCCACCCCGATCGCCTCCGACGACGGGCCCGACGACCCGAGCGCGCCGACGATCGCCAACACGAGCACGACGAGCGCACCTGCGGCGATCCACGCCCTCCGGCGACCGTTCGAGTCAGGCACGGGCGGCACTCCGTCGAAGCAGGGCCGCGAGTTGCACGCCGGTGAGCGGCGGTGCCACGAGCAGGAACACGAGCACGCCGCAGGTCCCCGCCACCACGATCGCCAACGCGGACGAGGTGCGGTCCGTAGCGAACTGGTGCTGCACGACCATCATCGCGGCGCCACTCGCCACAGCTGCCACCGCTGAGCCGATGCCCAGCCGGCCGAGCGACCCCCACGAGGGCGCACCGGTCACGGTCCGCACGCGAAGCGTCAGCACCGCGGCCGACATCGTCTGTGTGGCGCCGTAGCCGAGCGCAAGCGCGGCGGCACGGTCGGAATCCGGCAGGACGCTCGTCGCCACAACCATCACGACCACACCGGCCAACGCTGCTCCGCTCACCAGCACGGCAGCTCGCTTCACGTCCTCGAGGCTGAACAGCACACGAGTCATCATGAAGGACATGCCGTAGCCGACGAGGCCGAAACCGAACACGGCCATCGCATGAGCGATGGGCGCGAGCCCTTGGCTGGCCGCCTGCCCGAATGATGCGACCACCCGAGTCACCGGCCAGGCGAGCGCCACCATGCCGGCGCCGGCCAGCAGCAGCAGTGGCACCACCACCCGGGCCGAGCGCTCGATCAGGTCACCGGTCTCGGCCCGCCGACCGCGCTGCCAGGTGTCGGCCACACGTGGCGCGACCGCCGTGGAGACGGGAACGGCAATGAGCGCATGCGGCAGGACGAAGAACGCGAAGGTGAGGGTGAACACCGCGACACCGCCCTCGACGCCGTAGCCGAGCACCATCGCAGCCGCTGTGGGTACCAACGTGCCCACCACCGAGAGCCCCGCCCACCCCACCGAGTCGCGCAGCGAGCGGACGGCGGTCTGGTTCGTGTCCCAGTGCGGGCGCCACCGCACACCCTGCGCCCGCAGGACGATGCCGGGCACGGCCGTGAACGCGATGACGGCCAGCGTGGTGCCGCCCGCCAGGAGCGCGAACTGGTGGCGGTCCAGGTCGAGCGAAGCGGGTTGCCCAGACCGGCTCGAACGGTAGAGGAGGTAGCACGTGATGACGACGAGGTTGTTGACAGCAGGGGCCAGCGCCGCTGCAGCGAACCGCCGACGTGCGGCCAGTGCAGCGGTCGCAACCATGCCGATGCCGTAGAAGATGATCTGAGGAATGAACACGATGAGCATCGGCCGCATCACGTCGAGCTTCTCGGCCGCCAGCTCGGGGTCGTCTCCGAGCGAGGTGAGCACGCGCGCGATCAGCGGCGAGAGCGCCACTACCACCCCGGCGATCACGGTGAGCAGCGCCGTCAGCACAGCGACGACCGCGCCCACCGATCGGCCGAGCTCGATGTCGCCGCCACGTCGCCGGGCAGCGACGAAGCTGGGCACGAGCACGGCTTGCAGCACACCGCCGGCGACCAGTTCGAACAGCAGGTTCGGGATCAGGTTGGCCGAGTGGTAGGTGTCCCCGAGGACGCCGTTGCTGAGAACCGCGGCAGCGATGAGGACACGGGCGAACCCGGTGAGCCGCGAGAACAGCGTGCAGACGGTGACCACCAGCGCATCGCGCGCCAGCCTTCCATCGGGTTCGAGCATGAGCTCCGGCGCCGTCGGCGCGGCATCGGTCACGGCGTTCGAGGGGGGATCGGACGGTCTGCGCCCTCGCGGAAGCCGTAGTGGTCGGCCGAGCCGCCTTGCACCGCCTCGAGACCGAGAACCACCGCAATCCAGCCGAGGATCGTCTCGGCGTTGTCGACGGTGCTGATCTCGTCGCGGAGGCGTCCGTCCTCACGGATGGAGCCGACATACGACGGCACCGGCGTGTCGTTGTCCTGCAGCACGCGACCGACCTCGGCCACCATCACCGTCAGGGCCGACACTGTCGGGTCCGACACCGCCACGACACCGTCGAGCACCCGGGCCGGGTCCTGGACGAGGTTGCGATCGGTCACCACGACCACGTCGAGGTCCGACACGTCGACCTCGGCACCGTTGAGCTGCACGAGATCGACGAGCCCTGCATCCTCGAATCCACCGAACGCCGCGCGGATCACGTCGTCGCTGCGCGCGGGCCCGCTGTCGTCCAACTGCGCTGCCACAGCGACGATGAGGTCGCCCACCGTCGCACCGAACGTGACGGCAGGGTCGGCATCGCCCGCATCGCCCGAAGCAAGCGCGTCGCTGACACGTGCCGCGGACTCGGGATCGAAGACCTCCGACGCGAGGCGGACCTCACCGAGAAACGCACCTGCGCTCGCCTTGATCGAGCGGATCACCCCGTCGACGACGTCCTCGTCGACGTCACCGGCCACGACCATCAGCACAGCGCCTCCCGCGTACCGACCTCGGAGCAGCTGATCCGGGCCGTCGACCTCCCATGCGTCGAGCTGCGCGAGCTCGGCCGCCAGCGCATCGTTCTCGGCACGCTCGAGCTCGATGTTCTGCTCGGCGCTCTCGAGCCGCGCCCGCGTGCTGTCGAGCAAGGGGCCGCGCACGACGGTCGAACCGGCCGCGATGCCGACGGCGAGCGCCACGAAGACCGCGACGAGGCTGAAGATGTGCTGACGCAGGCTGATCAACGCGTCACCATGCCGAGGGTCATCCGTTCGTCTCCATCTGGACCTGCGACCATTTCAATCGCGCTCGGCTCGCGCCACATCATCCGGCCGGTACCGGTCGCGCTGCTCACCAGCCGATCCGAGCACGCATCCAGAGCCAGACGCTGCGCATCCAGAGCCGCACAGGCTCGCTGACCGCTACCACGAGCACCAGCGACGACAGCATCGCCACCGTGAACAGGGCGATGTCACGGCCTTTCACGACCGGCCGGTACAGGTTGTTCACGCCCTTGGCGTCGACCAGCATCCGCCCGACCTTCAGGCGCACGAGGAACGTCGACGCCATGCCCTGGCGCCCCTTGTCGAGGAAGTCCTCCATCGAGTTGTGGGTGCCGACCGCGACGATCAGTTCGGTGCCACGCTCGTAGGCGAGCAGCATGGCGATGTCCTCGCTCGTGCCGGCACTCTCGAACAGCAGGTACTGCAGACCCAGATCGCGAAGCCGTTCCGCGCCCGGCGCGCGTCCGCCCGCGTACGCGTGGACGATCAGTTCGGCACCGCACCGCAGGGTCGACTCGCTGACCGAGTCCATGTCACCGATGATGATGTGCGGGGTGAGCCCGAGGCCGAGGAGGGCATCGGCCCCTCCATCGACACCGATCAGCACCGGCCGCATCTCCCGGATGTAGCCCGACCGGTGCAGGGCCAGTAGGTCCTCACGGAAATCGATGCCGCGCACGACCACCAGCGTCTGCCGATGGTGGAAGTCGACCGTCGACGGTGGCAGGTCGGGGTTGTCGGTTGCGAGGTGTCGCTCCTGGCGCAGGTACTCGAGGGTGTTCGCAGCGAACATCTCGAGCTGCTCGCCGACGCGATTGCGGGCGTCGGCGACCCTTCCGACAAGATCGGCCTCGTCCTGGCGATGTCCGGTGGCGATCAGTTCGTGCCCGATGAGCAGCCGATCGCCGTCGATGGTGAGGACCTCGCCCTCGGCGATCCGTTCGAGCACGCCGATGCCGACCTCGTCGAGCAGCACGATGCCGTGCCGGACGAGCTGCAGGGGTCCGACGTTCGGGTACCGCCCGGTGAACGAGGCGACTGCGTTCACGACCGCCACGACCCCCGCATCGACGAGGGAGTCGGCGGCGACGAGGTCGACGTCGGAGTGGTTGATCACCGCGATCTCGCCGGGCTCGAGCCGCTTCACGAGATCCTTGGTGCGTCGATCGGCACGTGCCCGAGCGCTCA
>JBEGOE010000085.1:0-2809 GCA_041182165.1 Actinomycetota bacterium | reverse complement strand
GCGCGCTGCGTTCGACCGCCGTCAGCGGCGACGCAGCGCGCTGGTCGCGGCCGTCAGCACGGTGCTCGTCGTCGCCGTGCTCGTGGTGCTGGTGCCGCTCGCGCCGGGCTGGGACCGGGTGCGGGCTGCGTTCTTCGACGTCGACGAGTTCCGTGACGCGCTGCCCCAGCTGTGGCGGCCGTTCCTCCTGAACATCCGGATCTTCGTCATCTGCACGCCGCTCATCATGGTGATGGGCATGCTGGTGGCGCTCGCCCGCAACGTGCGCTCCCCCGCCCTGTACCCACTGCGGTTGTTCGCGACGCTCTACACCGACGTCGTCCGCGGGGTCCCGGTCATCCTGTGGATCAGCCTCATCGGCCTCGGCGTGCCCGGCCTGTTCCAAGAGCGCGCCTGGTACAGCAAGGGCATCGTGTGGGGCAGTGTCGCCCTGGTGATGTGCTACTCGGCGTACGTCGCCGAAGTGTTCCGCGCCGGCATCATCGGCATCCACGAGAGCCAGCGCGCTGCGGCCCGCTCGTTGGGGCTCAGCTCCGGCCAGTCGATGCGCAGCGTCGTGCTCCCCCAGGCCGTGCGGCGGGTGGTGCCGCCACTGATGAACGACGTCGTCAGCCTGCAGAAGGACGTCGCCCTGCTCAGCGTCATCGGCGCGGTGGAAGCCCTGCGCCGGGCGAACGTGATCGTGGCGAAGACGTTCAACTTCACGGCGCTCGTCGCGGCCGCCGTGCTGTTCCTGTGCGTCAGCATCCCGCTCACCCGATTGGCCGATCACCTGCTGGTGCGCCAAATCCGGCGCAGCTCGGGCACGGCGGTGCGCTGATGCTCCGCATCGAGCACGTGCGCAAGTCGTTCGGCGACAAGGTCGTCCTCGACGACATCTCGCTCGACATCGCGGCGCACGAGGTCGTGTGCCTCATCGGTGCCTCCGGTTCGGGCAAGAGCACCTTGCTGCGCTGCATCAACCTGCTCGAACCGATCGACGACGGCGCCATCTGGCTCGACGGCGTCGACATCGCCGAACCGGGCCTGTCCGCCGACCCGGTGCGGCGCCGCGTCGGCATGGTCTTCCAGAGCTACAACCTGTTCCCGCACATGACCGTGCTGCGCAACATCACGCTGGCCCCGGTGAAGGTGCTGCGCCGGCCGAAGGCCGAGGCCCGCTCGGCAGCGATCGAGTTGCTCGGCCGGTTCGGCCTGGCCGACAAGGCCGACGCCTACCCCGACCAGCTCTCCGGCGGCCAGCAGCAGCGTGTGGCGATCGTGCGGGCGCTGGCGATGCAACCCGAGATCATGCTGCTCGACGAGGTGACCGCTGCGCTCGACCCCGTACTCGTCGGCGAGGTCCTGTCGGTCATCCGCGACATGCGCGACCTCGGCATGACCATGGTGCTCGCCACCCACGAGATGGGCTTCGCCAAGGAGATCGCCGACACCGTCTGCTTCCTGCAGGACGGCCGCATCCTCGAGCAAGGCCCGCCCGAGCAGATGTTCACCGCCCCCCAGCACCCCGAGACCCAGGACTTCCTCGCCCGAGTCATCGCCAGCGGCCGCCTCTGACCAACGACGCCGCCTCTCAATGTGGAAGCCCTTCGGCCGCCTCCTTCAGGTCGGCCCGTGCCCACTTCGGGACCACGACGAACCACAGATACGGAAACACGAGCAGCATCGCAGCGGCGAGAAGCGGAACGACGTACTGCAGCACGATCGCCGCCACCACAAAGGGCAGGGAGACCGCCATCAGGCGCCAACGCCTGCCATGTCGTCGGATGGTCACCATGAACGCCCGTTGGTCCCGAAATGGCCATGTCGAAACGATCATGTGCTGCAGGTTCCCTTCGTGTAGCTCCCGGGCTGGGGAAGAGGCGCCGGGAAGACGTGCAACCGTAGCTTCAGGCACTTGTTCTGCGCTCTCGCATTCTGAGCGCCCAACACGATGAGGGCACCGAACGCTACACACCCGACAGCCATCCCCGGTCCGCCTTTCCAGGCACAGAAGGCAGCGATCGCCGTCACACCGATCGTGCCGTCGGCGATTCGTCGTGTCTCCACCGTCGTGAAGTACAACGTGCACCCTTTCCAATCGCAATTCCCAAGGTTGGGGTCGGCGACGACGGGATAGACAGCGTCTGCGTGGCTGACTGTCTGGATGAGTGTTGTTCCCTCCACTCGATACGACGTCGGCACGGCGGTCCCGTTGGCGTCGTACGCCCAGGGAGGCATGATCTGTGCAACCGGTGCACCGTCGGCAGCGATGACCGAGACGCCGCCATCGGGCGACGGCACGAGCGACGCGCCTGCGGGCACGGTCATGGGGAATTGGAACTCGGTGGGTGCTTGAGGGCCGTCGATCACGACCAACGCACGCATGCCGCCATCCGGCAGCGCCTGTGCCGCCACGGCGACATCCGGTAACGCGTCGGCGTACACGACTTCACCGGACGCCTGGCGGACCCCGTCATCGGCGTTCGCTGCGCCGGGCAGACCGATCTCGATCGACACACCAGACGCGGTCGTCAACGACAACCCATCAGCAGGGACTCCGGGCAGCTCGACGACCGAACCAGCCACCGCAGCAGTGAACCCCACCGACGATGCAAACCTCACCGCTGACGGCCCCGTCACACTCGCGACGTCGGCCAACGCCGCAGCAGCCTCACCGACCGTCACCGTGTCATCCGCACCGGCAGGTGCAGCAGCGGCCTGGCCGACCACCACCGACGACACCACCATCACCGCCACCATCATTGATCCGAACACCCGACCAGCACGCATCCCACACCCCCATCTCGAGAACCGACCCCGCTCAGTG
>JBEGOE010000084.1:0-3820 GCA_041182165.1 Actinomycetota bacterium | reverse complement strand
GTGCCGGCGAACAGGAAGGGCTCCTGGAACACGATCGCGGTGCCCCCGCTGAGGGCGCCGCACCGCGCACTCGCCGGCACCGTGATGCGCCCCCGGGTGGTGCCAACCAGGCCGGCCATCGCGTGCACCAGCGTGGTCTTCCCGGCACCGGTGGCCCCCACCACGGCGACGGTGCAGCCGGGCCGGAAGGTGGCGTCGATGCCCTGCAGCACATCGCGTTCGCCGTCGTGCGTGACCCAGACGTCGCTCAGCTCGACAGCGTGGTCGTCGCCGTGCACGAGGCGGTCTGCCGGGTCGGCCTCGATCGGCTCGTCGAGCAGTTCGCGCATCCGGCTCCATCCGGCCTGCGAGTGCGGCAGCTCCGAGAGCGCGTAGCCGATGATGCGCAACGGGAACACGAGCAGGGTGAAGAGGTAGACGAAGCTCGTCAGCTCGCCGACGGTGAGGTCGCCCGAACGGACGCGGTACGCACCGGCGACGAGGAGTCCGATGTTCACCACGTTGGGTACGCCGTCGAGCAACGCCTCGAACGTGCTGCGCAGACGGATGGTCTGGATCCGGGCCTGGCGCAGCCGGGCGGCGATCGTGGCGAGGCGCTCGGTCTCGCGCCGTTCGGCCCCGAAGGCCTTCACGACGTGCACGCCGTCGAAGCTCTCGTGCACGGCTGCGCTGAGCTTGCCGATCTCCTGCTGCGCCGTGTCGAAGTAGCGGTCGACCCGCTTCTGGTACACGAGGTTGAGCCCGATGAGCAGCGGGAACATCGCCACGGCGGCGAGCCCCAGGACCGGGTCGGTCGTCACCAGCCACACTCCCGACAGCACGAGGATGGTGACCACACCGGAGGCGTACGGCAGCGGGTTCAGCACCGCGGTCGAGGCCTCGGTGTCGACACCGGCGCGGGTGATCAGGTCACCCGTGATCTGACGGCGATGCCACGGTGCAGGCTGCCTGACGACATGGTCGACGACCTGATTGGTGAGGCCTTCGGCGATGCGCCACGACGCACGTCCGGCCCACACACGGCGCACCACGACGCCGACGGCTCGCACCAGGCCGACCAGGACGAGCGCGCCGAGCACACCCACCACCGTGCCGGCCGGCACCGACCCGTCCTCGAACCGCGGCCTGATGACGTCGTCGGTGATCCGGCCGACGATCTCGGCCGACAGCACCGTGCACAGCGCGAACACGGAGGCGCCGCCGACTGCCGTGAAGAAGAGGCGTTTGTGGCCACGGAGCAGGGCCCGAACCAGGCGGAACGCCTGCCGCCACACGCCCAGGGTGCTGTGGGGCTGAGCGGCGGACACGGACACGATCGTCATGTCTACCACCGCCCCCCGTGACACCGACTCGCTTTCCTGCCGACAGAGCGGCGCTCCGCCCAATAGCGTGGGCGCATGGATCAGTTCGATCTCGGCCTTCTCATCCTGCGTGTCGTCTTCGGGCTGTTCCTCGCCTATCACGGCTACAACAAGGTCGCCAGCGGCATCAGCGGCACCGAGGGATGGTTCCGCAGCATCGGCATGAAGTGGCCCGCCGTCCAGGCTCGCCTCGCCGCAGCCACCGAGATCGGCGCCGGCGTGATGCTGGCCGCGGGACTCCTCACGCCCCTCGCCGCTGCCGGTGTCATCGGGGTCATGGTGGTGGCCATCGTGGTCGCCCACTGGAAGGTCGGCTTCTTCATCTTCAAGCCGAACCAGGGCTGGGAGTACTGCGCGTCGATCGCCGTCACCGCCTTCGTGATCGCCATGGTCGGCCCCGGACGCTGGTCGCTCGACCATGCACTCGACATCACCTGGTTCGATTCCTGGACCGGCGCCATCGTGGCGGCCGTCCTCGGCGTGGGCGGCGCGATCGTCCAACTCCAGCTCTCGTACCGACCGAAGGCCATCGCATGAGCACCGATCTCTCCCCCTCGTCCGCAGAGCCCGAGGCCCCGCAACCCCGCCAGGTCACGTTCACCAAGGTCGTCCTCACGATCGTCGTGCTCGGCATCCTTGCGATGTGGGTCTACGCGTTCGGTTTCGCCTCGAAGAAGGCTGCCTACCGGGTCGACGACGACGCCTGGCGGGCGCGGGCCGAGGAGGTCTGCACGACGTACCGGATCGAGCGCATGCAGCTCGTCGACATGGCGCAGGGCTACATCGCCGAGCCGACGGCCGCGCAGATGGTCGAGCGTGCCGACCTGGTCGACGCAGCGACCGACATCCTCGAGGCGCAGCTCACCGAGATGACTGCCGTGATGCCGGCGTCCGACCGTGACCGCTCGCTCGTCGCCGAGTACGAGGGCTACTGGCGGACGGTGTTCTCCGACCGCCGCGCATACACCGCCCGGCTGCGCGACCTGCAGCTCGAGCCCTACTTCGAGACCGCCGTCGATGGCACCCCGGTCACCAACCTGCTCACCGACTTCGCCGTCGTGAACCAGATGCCCGCCTGCTCACCGCCCAACGAGCTCGGCGGCGAGTGACCGTGCCGGGCAGGGTGTAGCGGTCAGGGTGTGACGGTGCGGACCCAGCCGTCGCCGGGGACGTGCCGGCGGATGACGACGGCGGGGTTGCCGACGGCGACGCTGAAGTCGGGGATGTGGCCGGTCACGACCGAGTTCGCCCCGATGGTGACGTGCTTGCCGATGGTGGCGCCCGGGAGGACCACCGTGCCGTGGCCGATCCACGACCCATCGCCGATCGACACCGGCCGCTCGGGCATCGTCTGCTGCGAGATCGGGCGCGTGACGTCGTCGTAACCGTGGTTCTGGTCGGTGACGTACACGTGGTGGCCGGTCCAGACGTCGTTGCCGACCTCGATCGAGTAGTGGCCGACGATGCCGCTCCCCTTGCCGATGAGGCACCGGTCGCCGATGCGCACGACCGGATCACTGAGGCACTCCTGACCGGGCACCATGCCTGCCGACAGCGTGCAGGACGGCCCGATCATCGTGCCCTCGCCGATGTGGATGTAGTGCTCGTTGAAGATCGTGTTCGTGGGGAAGCAGATGATGCTGCCCTCGCCGAAGCGACCGAACTGGCGACCGGCGCGACTGTGCGGGCCGATGGCACCCCAGCGCGAGACGGTGCTCCAGGCCCGCCTGACGAGGTCGCCGGCGATGTCGTGTCGGCGGGTCATCGGGGCGACGATAGTGGGGGCTACGGTGCGCCCGTGGAATCCCCGACGATCATCCTGACCACGCCCTTCGGTGCTGTTCGGGGCCTGCGGCGCGACGACGTGTGCGTGTTCAAGGGCATCCGGTACGCGACCGCCGAACGCTTCCGCCCGCCCCAGCCGGTCACGTCGTGGGACGGCGAGCTCGACGCCACGGCCTACGGGCCTCAGGCGCCGCAACTGGTCGGCATGATGGAGCGGGCGCTCGGCGGGTCGAGCCTGCCGTCGAGCGAGGACTGCCTCAGCCTCAGCGTGTTCACGCCGGGCGACGCGACGACGAGCCCGGGCACGGCCCGCCCCGTGCTGGTGTGGATCCACGGCGGCGCGTTCACCACCGGCACGGGCTCGATGCCCTGGTACGACGGCAGCGAACTGGTGCGTCGCGGCGACGTCGTGGTCGTCACGATCAACTACCGACTGGGTGCGCTCGGCTTCAGCGGTCGCACCAACTGCGGCCTCGCCGATCAGGTGTGCGCGCTGGAGTGGGTGCAACGGATGATCGCGTCGTTCGGCGGTGACCCTGGCAACGTCACGATCTTCGGCGAGTCGGCCGGCGGGTCGAGCGTCGTCGCGCTGATGGCCGTCCCCTCGGCCGCTCCCCTCTTCCACCAGGCGTTCGCGATGAGCCCCTCGATCGGCCAGCTGCGCAGCGGCGAGC
>JBEGOE010000083.1:0-4241 GCA_041182165.1 Actinomycetota bacterium | reverse complement strand
CCTCACGATGCTGCCGATGCTGCTGGCCACCACGGTGCTCACCGTCGTGGTGATGACCCAGTTCCGGGCCATCACCCACCTCGGGTACCGGTTCGACCTCGCCGTCGGTCGGTGCCTCCCCGAACGATGGGCGCGGTCGGCCGTCGTTGTCACCGTCGTGGTGGTCGCGATCGTGGGTACCGGTTTCGCCGGTGACCAGTTCGCGTCGTGGGCCGACACGAACTTCGGCGCACTCGACTCGGACACCGCCGAGGGCGTCGAACAACCCACCTCGAACCTGGTGTCGGGCGGACCGGAGTCGCTCGTCGATTGGGACGAGCTCGGCTACCAGGGCCGCACCTTCGCCGGCGGCACCACGACGATCGAGCAGCTGCGCTCGTTCAGCGACACCGCCACTGTCATGCAGCCCATCAGGGCCTACGTCGGTCTCGACTCGGCGCCCACCGTCGAGGAGCGGGTCGCGTTGGCAGTCGCCGAGCTCGAGCGCACCGGGGCCTTCGATCGGCAGGTCCTCGTGGTGGCCACGCCCACCGGCACCGGGTGGATCAACCCCAACGCGGCGCGCACCCTCGAGTACATCTGGGGAGGCGACACCGCCATCGTGGGCGTGCAGTACTCGTTCCTGCCCAGTTGGGTCGCGTCGGTGGTCGGCCCGGAGAGTGCCCCGATCCTGGGCACACAACTGTTCGATGCCGTGTACGCCGCCTGGAGCGAGCTCCCGGCCGATTCCCGGCCCGAGTTGCTCGTCTTCGGCGAGAGCCTCGGCTCGTTCGCGGGCGAGCACGCGTTCGCCACCGACCAGGGCGTCGCCGCCTCGATCGAGGCGATCGTGGCGAGGTCCGACGGTGCGCTCTTCGTCGGGCCCACCCGCGGCAATCCGATCTACGGCCCACTGGTCGATGATCGCGATCCGGGCAGCCGCAGTTGGGCACCGGAACTCGCCGCCGTGCCCAACCTCCGCGTCGCCAACCAGACGGCCGACATCACCGCCGACCCGTCGTCGTGGCCGCAGCCTCGCGTGATCTACCTCCACCATCCGTCCGACGCGGTCGGCACCTGGGAGGCCGCCAACCTGTGGCGCAATCCCGGTTGGGCCGACGATCCTGCCCCGTACGACATCCCGTCCGCAGCGAGGTGGACACCGATCGTCAGCGTCACCCAGGAGCTGTTCGACCTGATGAACGGGTTCTCCGCAGCGCCGGGCTTCGGTCACGACTACCGCAACAACCTGGCCGCCGCCTGGGTGGCGATCCTGCCTCCGGATGGCTGGACGGATGGCGACACCCAGCGGCTCAACGAGCTGTTGGGTCTCTGAGCGGCCACGTCGCGTCTCGGACCGAGGGGTAGCCTTGCGCGCATGGCAGGCGATCTCATCTACGCGTTCAGGGTGATGCGCCTGCCCCTGCTCGATGCGGGCGGTGCGCCCATCGGCAAGCTCGACGACATCGTGCTCGTCCCCGGCCAGGCCGGCACTGCGCCACGCGTCCTCGGCTTCGTCGCCACCAGCCAGCGCAGGCGCATCTTCGTCAACGTCGGCCGCATCGGCGCCCTCGACCCCGATGGCGCGCGACTGCGCAGCTGGGACGTCGACCTCAACCCGTTCAAGCCACGGCCAGGCGAGCGGCTCATCGGCCGCGACCTCATCGACAGCCGCATCGGCGACGAGACGGTCAGTGACGTCGCGCTGCGCCCCAGCGGTGACGGCCGCCAGACGTGGTGGGAGATCTCGAAGGTTCGCCTCGCCCGTCGCACGGCGCTCCGCCGCCGCCCCAGCTATCGCCTGCTCGACTGGGACGAGGTGCCCGAGCTGTTCCCGATGATGGCCGGCAGCGAGATGGCGGCCGAGGCGGCACGACTGCGCGACATGCACCCCAGCGACGTGGCCAGCGTGGTGCGAGCACTGCCGCTCCCGAGTCGCAAGCAACTCGCTGCTGCCATGGACGACGAGCGCCTCGCCGACCTCCTCGAGGAGCTGCCCGAGGCCGAGCAACTCCGCATGATCGAGGGACTCGACCTCGACCGGCTCATCAACGTGCTCGAGGAGATGGAGTACGACGACCTGGCCGATCTGCTCGCCGAGATGCCCGGCGAACAGCGCACCCGCATCCTCGACGCGATGGACGACGAGGACGCCGACGTCATGCGCCGCCTGCTGTCGTACGAGGAGGGCACGGCCGGTTCGCTGATGACGCCCGAGATCGTCATCCTCGGACCCACCGCCACCGTCGCCGATGCGCTCGCCCAGATACGCGACCCCGAGTGGCTCGTCTCCATCGCGGCCCAGGTGTTCGTCGTCCAGGCACCGTACAAGCCACCCACCGGCACGTACCTCGGCGTCGTCCACTTCCAGCGCCTGCTACGCGAGCCACCGAGCATGGAGCTCGGCCGCTGCATCGAGCAAGAGCCGACCATCCTCCCGACCATGAGCGAGCGCGAGGTCGCCGAGCGGCTCGCCAGCTACAACATGCTCGCGGTCGGTGTGTGCGACGAAGCCAACCGGTTGCTCGGCGCGATCACCGTCGACGACGTGCTCGACCGCACTCTGCCCACTGGGTGGCGCCAACGGAGGCGGGTGACGAGTGCCGGCTCCAGTGGGGTGGTCTCATGACCCGGCGCGACGACCTCACCACACCCCGCCAGCGCCGACTCCTCAGCGTCCACTACGACCAGGACGCGTTCGGCCAGTTCTCCGAGAGCGTCGCCCGCTTCATCGGCACCGCTCGCTTCCTCGTCTACCAGACGGTCTTCTGCTTCCTGTGGGTGCTGTGGAACGCGTTGGGCCCCGACTCGTGGCGCTTCGACCCGTGGCAGTTCATCGGTCTCACCCTGCTGCTGTCGTTGCAGGCGGCCTACGCAGCGCCGCTCATCCTGCTCGCCCAGAACCGCCAGGAGATCCGCGACCGGGCGCAGTCCGACATCGACCGGCGTGTCGCCGAGCGCACCCAGGCCGACACCGAGTTCCTCGCCCGCGAGCTCGCGAGCATCCGCCTGTCACTGGCCGACGTCGCCACCGCGAGCGAGGTCGGTGACCACCTCGACCGCCTCGCCGCTGCCATCGAGCGGATGAGTGACCGGCTCGACGAGCTCGAGGTCCGGTCGGCCAAGGACGGCGACGACCTCGACTGACCCGGTGATGCGTTCGACCACGTGCTGCACCGCAGTGACCGTGGCGTCGCTGTAGGCGCGAGGCTGCTCGAGCGTGACGATGTGGTCGCCGTCGAGCTCGACCACGTGGGCACGCAGTGCCTGCGCCAACTCGCGCTGCTTGCGTGGCGGCACCAAGCGGTCACGGCTGGTGATCAGTGACGCCGCCGGCTTGCCGAGCGTCGACGCCCACGGGCGAGCGTCATAGCGGCTCAGCGCCCGACCCGCCTGCACGATCGCGAGGGAGTCACCACGCCTCGTCTCGGCCTCGATCCAGGGGATGAACGGCTGGAGCTCGTGGCCCACACCGAGCAGCTTGCCGATCGCGAACCGCAACCAGCGCGGATACGCCCACGACCGCATGACCGGACCGATGAACCGGACCGCCTTCCAGCGCAACCGCTCCGATCGGCTGGCCCGCCACTCGAGCGCCGTGGCCTGCACGACGTTGCCCGCCACGACCTGCGGGTGGCGCTGCGTCAGCAGCAAGCTGATCGGCCCACCCATCGAGTAGCCGACAGTGACGACCGGTCCGACACCCAGATGCTCGACCAGCGCGGCGGCGTCATCGGCGGCGTCCTCGAGCTCGAACGGCCGGGCGCTGCGCATGCCGCGCCCGTGGCCGCGATGGTCGATCGCCACGAACGACCATCGCTCTGCGATCGCCTCGAACGCGGTGAAGAACTGCAGATCGGCGCTCGCTGTCCAGCCGTGGAGCAACAGCAGCCACGGCGCCGACGGGTCGGGGTGCCGGTGGACGCGGGCGAACACCTCACCGCGCCCCGGCAGCATGAACGTGCGGCCCTCCGGCAGCCAGGGGATGTGGACCGTGGGCGTCGTCACCCATTGCTCGCTCTCGCCACGCCCGTGTACGCCTGCATCATCACGCCTGCATCGGCCACCGCCGCCAGCATCCAGGCGTCGAGATGAGGGTGCTCACCGGCCACCGTCACACCGGGTTCCACACGCCGCTGGATGCACGCCTGCGCGTAGAGCGCTGCCACCGTGCCGGCCAGGTCGCCGGCCCGACCGACAGCGCCGACCACATGGGTCACCCGCTCGCCGGTGGAGAGCGCACCGCGAACCTCGACACGGAC